>DASWRC010000256.1:0-7202 GCA_036403375.1 Pyrinomonadaceae bacterium | reverse complement strand
GATCGGTCGCCGCGCCAAAGAAAACGGCGTGCTGGCGAGCGCGGAAATCTTAAAATCAATCGGCGCGGAAGTTTTTGAAATCAATCGCGGCGGCAAGGTCACATATCACGGTATCGGACAGATGGTCGGCTATCCGATTATCAATTTGAGTTCCTTCCATGAAGACGTGCATCTTTACGTCCGCAATCTGGAAGAAGTTTTGATGCGGACGATGACGGATTTCGGCATCGAATCGTTCCCTATCGAAGGTTTAACCGGCGTGCATACTGCGGAAGGAAAGGTCGCGGCAATCGGCGTTCACCTGAAACGATGGGTCACGACGCACGGTTTCGCGCTTAACGTCAATACGGATTTGAGCTATTTCGACTGGATTATCGCCTGCGAAGGCGAACCCGTCACGTCGATGGAGAGACTTCTCGGGCGCGAGCTTGATTTGCGGGAAGTCGAAGACCGAATTATCGAAAACTTCGCCGCAGTTTTTGAATTTGAAAACGTAGAGGAGCGGCAGAAAGCAATCCCGGCATAAATTTAATTTAACTTTGCGACTTTGCATCTCAAGTGGGAAAAATCATTCTTCCTGAGCTGTAAAGTCGCAAAGAATTTGAGAAGACAGGAAATTATGAAATTTACAAAAATATCAATCGCAGTCATCGCGTTTGCGACTTTGACGGCTTGCAGCAATCAGGCGACGAATGAGCATTCGAACATGAATCATTCGAATATGAATATGTCGAACGCGAATTCGGCACCGGCAGTGCAGAATTTGTCGGAAATTCCGCGACCGCAGAAAATTGCGGATATGATGACGCAGCGCGGCGAGCAGGACGAAGCGAGCCCGCGGCTGAAAATCCTTGCGCCGAAAGCGAACGAAACGGTCGCGTCTTCGACCGTTAAAGTCAAACTCGAACTCGGCGGCGATTTGAAAGGCTACAAGCCGATGAAGGACATGGCGACCGGAATGGGCAATCACATTCACGTCATCCTCGACAATCAGCCGTATGAAGCCTATTACAATCTGGACGAAGAATTCGAGCTGCGCAACGTCGCGGACGGCGAGCACACTCTGCGCGTTTTCCCGTCGCGCCCGTGGCACGAAAGCTATAAAACCGACGGCGCGTTCCAGATGGTGAAATTTACGGTCAAAAACGGCGGCGCGGATACGAATAAACCGACCGTCACCAATTCGGGCAACACGATGGCGAATTCAAACGCGAACACCTCGGCAACGCCTGAAGGCAAAGACATGCAGTCATCGACCGCCGGAGCGGTTGATGCGGAAAAACCGCTTCTCACATACAGCCGACCGAAAGGCGAATATAAGGGCGACGACACGAACGCGATTATGATTGATTTCTGGCTTATCAATGCAAAGTTAAAGGACGGCGGCGGCGATTACCGCGTGCGTTACGCGGTCGACGGCGGCGAGGCGAAATACATCGATAAATGGGAGCCGATCTGGCTTTCGGGCTGGGCAGCCGGCAAACACAAAATCAAGCTCGAACTCGTCGACAAAAACGGCAACGCGGTCGACAACGGCGGCTACAATTCGACCGAGCGCGAAATAACGGTCGTCAAATAATTTAGGAATTTCAGCGAATGTCCGGCAATATCTTTTTATTTTTATTCATCTGCCTGCTCGGTCTGCAAATCGGCTGTCAAACCGGGCAGGCAACCTCTGCCGGTACGCTCAATCTGCCAATAACCGAAGACACGATTTCCGATGACGATATTCAGGAACTGTTTATCGACAGCGGGCTCGGCGAAGACGACGGTAATTTTAAAAAGCTGATGGCGCTGCCGCGCGAACGGGTCGTCGAAATCGTCCAAAAATTAAAAGACAACGGCATTCGTCAGGCCGAGCGGGGTTATCAAAGCGAAAATCAAAGCGATGATTTGAAACTCAAAAGCGCCTATTTTCTCTGGAAGCTCGGCGTCAACGCGGATGAAAACGAAAAATACATCGTCGAGGCGACAAAAAGTAAGGAAAGTAGTTTAAGGCTTGAAGCCATCGGCTGGCTTTGCGTGATTGCCGGAAACGGCAAAGCCGAACACCTGCCGGTAATCCTTAAATCGACGCCGCAAGCCGACGGCTTTTATGCCGAAGGCTTGCAAGGATTTTTTATCGGCGAACTTTTGTCCGAACCGAAAGTCTTTTTGCTCTATTTATCGAAAGAAGATTTAAAGGTCAGAAGAAGCGTTTATGAGCTGATTGCTTCGACGGACGAAATGTGGGGTCAGGAAAAAATGGATAAAGTGAACACGGCTGTCAGAGCATTAAAAGACGATAAGGAAACTGAAAAGATTGTTGAAGAGTTTTTAAGAGAAGTCCGCAAAAGACAGTGAATCCGGCTTTTGGCAGGGCGAATTTTTTAATCAATATTTGAATTTAAGCGCATTTTCTTTTAATCTCTCATATTCCCAACTTTTATTTAACACATTTTTATTGGAGTTTATTTTTTTACAATTTTATGAGACGTGATACGACATCGTGGTTCAGCCACAATCTGGGAATGGATATGCCGCTCGTGGCTTACGGGCACGCCGGTTACCCGCTTTTAATGTTTCCGACGGCGGCGGCGGATTATCTGGAATACGAGAGATTTTATTTGATTGATTCGATAAAGTGGTTTATCGAAAACGGTCTGATTCGCGCGTATTCGATCAATTCGGTTAATAAATACAGCCTGCTCAACAAAGAATCGCACCCGGCGTGGAAGGTCGAAATGCTTTCGCGTTACGACAATTACATCATGCAGGAAGTTCTGCCGCTGATTCGCAACGAATGCGGCGAGGACGCGCGACCTTTAACGACCGGCGCATCTTTGGGCGCGCTGCTCGCGGCAAATACTTACTTCAAACATTCCGACAATTTTCGCGGGACGATTGCGATGAGCGGCAGCTACGATATTTACAGCTATCTGGAAAGTTATTACGACGACAACGTCTATTTCAACAACCCGGCGATGTACCTGAAAAATCTCAACGACGATTATCACCTGCCGAGGCTGAGACAGGCTGATTCAATCGTCATTGTCAGCGGACAAGGCGCGTACGAAGCGCCGGAAAAAAGCATCGAATTATCAAACATTCTAAACTCGAAAGGCATTCCGAATCTTCTCGAATTGTGGGGACACGACGTCCGCCACGATTGGGAATGGTGGCGCAAAATGCTGCCGCATTACCTTGGAAAGTTTTGTCAAAGATAGTTTTTAAGGGATGAAGGATGGCGGAAAATAAACTGAAGCCGCTCTGCCGCGAAACTGAGGAACGAATCTCAATTTTCGTCGCCGTTACTCTCAAAGCAAAATCAAAAACCAAATAGAAAAGGGATGAAAAATTTCATCCCTTTTCCTTCATCCCTCTGCCGTCAAATTACCCGTCACCTTTCTTGCCTTTGCGTTTTTCGCCTTCGACATTGGGTTTTTCGGGCTGCGTTTCCTTTTTCGGGGTCGGCGCGGTTCCCGATTTGATAGTCGGTTTATCGTCGGGACGCGGCGTGCTGACGGGACGCGTCTCGTTGTTATTGCTTGGAGCCGTGTCGGTCGTCGCCGGCAAATCGGTCGGCGTCGAATCGTCCGTCGTTCCGTTTTTATTCAACTTGATGGTTGACGGAGTATAGTTTCCGAGTTTTTTGCCTTCCTGTTCCGCCTTTTCGAGCATTTCCTGCTCGTCGCGTTTGCGCTGTTCGGCAGCCCGTTGGACTTCAGGCGGCATCGGCGGAACTTCCGGGAATCTGTCCTTCGGTTTGTCCTTCATAAACGGAATCATAAACGCGTTGAAATACGGCAGCGCGCCGTGACCGCCGGTCATACTGTTGCCGAGGTTTTCTTTTTTCGTCGGATTTCCCATCCAGATGCCCGTCACGTAAGTCGGCGTGTAGCCGATAAACCAAACGTCCGTATGGTCGTTCACCGTTCCGGTTTTGCCGGCGAGCTGTTGACCGCTGGCGTTCGCGCCCGAAGCCGTTCCGCCGGGCGCGGTCACGCCGCGCATCATATCGACCATCGTCAGCGCGACGTACTCGCTCGTCACCTTAAACGATTTTTTGTCCCATTCTTCCAGCATACTTCCGTCGCGGCTCATCACTTTGCGAATCAGATGCGGCTGCACGCGGATGCCTTTATTCGGAAACGACGAATAAGCCGAAACCATTTCGAGCAGGGAAGCTTCCGATGCACCCAGAGCGGACGGCAGGCTCGGCGCCATCGGATTCGTGATGCCGAAACGTCGAACCATCTGCGCGCCTGTTTGGATTCCGACCTGTTCGAGCAGGTGAACCGCCGCCAAATTGTAGGATTTTGCGAGCGCAATCTTCATCGGCACGTTCGGATGACTCAAACTTCCGTCGTAGTTGTGCGGCTGCCAGCCGCCGCGTTTAATCGGCGCACCGCTGACGGTCGAATCGGGCGTCATGCCGTTTTCAACCGCCGCCGTATAGATATAAGGCTTGTACGAAGAACCCGTCTGACGCAGCCCCTGCGTCGCGTTGTTGAATTTGCTGCTGTGGAAATCGTAACCGCCGACCATCGCGACGATTTCGCCGGTGTGCGAATTTATACAAACGATTCCCGCCTGAACTTCCGGCACCTGCGATAATTCGACCTGTATCGTCTGCTTATCGTTATCGGCTTCCTTGACCAGAAATTCACAAAGGAAACCGGGCTTTAATTCGTCCTTCGGCTGCTTGCCGCTTCTGCCCATATCTTTCGAAGTGACGACTGCGGTAAATTTGCCGAAACGAACCGTCGCCTCGTTTTTGGCGGTATCGACTTTCGTCACCAGTCCTTTGATATATTCACCTTTTTCGTACTCGTCGCCGAACCAATCGGCGTGCTTGTACGAAGTCAGTTTGCGCTGAATTTCCTTCTGGTCGGTCAGCGGCTGGTCATTTTCATCCGTCAGAACATTCTGATAATCCGAGCGCCACGATTGGCTGCGGTCATAGGTTCGCAATCCGTCGCGGACGGCTTTTGTCGCCAGCTTCTGCGCGTCAACGTTGACGGTCGTGTAAACTTTCAAACCGCCCTGCGCGACACGCGTCGTGTATTTTTCTTCCAGGTATTTGCGGATTTCTTCAATCGGATAATCCCACGCCGTCGATTTCGGCTGCGATTGATAGTACGCCGTGTCAGCCAATTTAATCGGTTTGGCTTTAGCGGCGTCAACCTGCGCCTGCGAATAGCGTTCGGGAAAATATTTTGCCATCTGGTCGAGCACGATGTTGCGCCGTTCGAGGGCTTTTTCCATGTTGCGCGTCGGCGAATATTCGGGTGATTTCGGAACCGCCGCGAGCAGCGCGGCTTCTTCGAGAGTTAAATCTTTCAGAGGCTTGCCGAAATAAGTCCGCGCGCCGGCTTCGAAACCGTATGAACCCGCGCCGAGAAAGACGTAGTTCATATACATTTCGAGGATTTGGCGTTTCGTGTAAAACCGCTCGATTTGCAGCGCGACCATCCATTCGTTGACTTTGCGCGTTAAGGTCTGGTCTTTGTATAGAAAAAGATTCTTGGCAAGCTGCTGCGTGATGGTCGAGGCGCCTTCCATTTTGCCGGTCGTGATGTTTTTTACCACGACGCCCGCGATGCGATACGGGTCGATGCCGATGTGGTCGTAATAGCGATAATCTTCAACCGCAATCAGCGCGTCCTCGACTTGCTGCGGAATATCGGATTCCTTAATCGGAATGCGCTTTTCAATCGCAAATTCCGCCAGAATCGTCTCCCCGTCGTCGGCATAAATCGTCGTGACCTGCGGCGGGCGATACGTCGCCAGCGCCGAAACTTCGACCGAATAACGAGAATTATTGAGATAATATGAAGCCAAAACGCCCGTCAAACCGCCTGCCGCAAGGGCAAGCAGGAGCGCGGTCGGAAACCACAAATATTTCCAAAACCCGCGCTGCTTCGATTCAACCGATTTGATTTCCTGCTCGACAATCTTTCTTTCTCTTGCCATAACTACCCTCGTTCAGTTCAGAGTGCGGGGTTCAGTGTTCAGAGTTAAATCAATCCGACTCTGAACTTTGAACCCCGCACTCTGAACTTTTAATTAACAAATCTTCTCATTTTCACGCTGATAACGAAACCGATGGCGATGAATGTCGAAAGTATCGCCGAAAGTCCCGCGCTCATCAGCGGCAGCGGCACGCCGATAACCGGCAAAAATCCGAGGACCATTCCCATATTCATAAAAATCTGGAACGTCATGCCGCCCGTAATTGCCATTATAACCAGCATTCCGGCACGGTCGGGAGCTTCGCGCGCGCCCGCCACCAGCCTTGATAACAAAATCGCGTAAGCCAGAAGCAATGAGATGCAGCCGATGAAGCCCGTGTTTTCCGCCGTTACCGCGAAAATAAAATCGGTGTGCGGTTCGGGCAGAAATTTGAGCTTTGCCTGCGAAGTTTCCGTGTCGCCTTTGATACCGGTCAAACCACCTTTGCCGACCGTAATCATCGACTGAATCGTGTGATACGCAAAACCGCGCGGGTCGGCATTTTCAGGATTAATAATAACCTCGATGCGTTCGCGCTGATAGCCTTTTATCTTTCCGGTCGAAACACCGACCCAGTAGGCGACCGGCGCCATAACCACGCCGAGCACCAGCGTTGCCGCGACATATCTAACCTTAATTCCCGAAAGGAAAAAGACAACTGCCAGCAGCGGAAAATAAGTTATCGCCTGTCCCGTATCCGGTTCGAGCATAATGAGCCCCAACGGAACCGCTAAAATTGCGCAGCCGATAAGAAATTCTTTAATTCCGAGAGGTCCGCTGCGGCGCCCACCGAAATATTTGGCAAGCATCAGAACGACCGGAATCTTAACGAATTCGGACGGCTGAAACTGACCGATGAGCGGGACTCTTATCCAGCATTGCTGCCCGTTGATTTTCATGCCGATACCGGGAATCAGCACGAGCACCAGCAAAACCAGCCCGATGCCGTAAAGAACCGGCGCGGCGTCGATAATCCGGCGATAATCGCTGAACCCGACAATCGCAAACGCGACCAGCGCGATACACAAACCGATAATTTGTTTTGACCAGTAAGTTTCGGTCGGCTGCGCGTTATAAATCTGCCACACGCCGAAGCTGACAATCGCAATCGCCAGAAGCGTCGTCAACCAGTCAAAATCCCGTAAATCGCGTTTTTCTAATATTGCTGCCATATTTCCAGTGGTCGGGGGGGGGGGGGGGGGGGGGGG
>DASWRC010000255.1:0-61198 GCA_036403375.1 Pyrinomonadaceae bacterium | reverse complement strand
CGCGTTTGCCGGTTAAGCCGGTCAGATTCAGATTGTTTGAAACGCCCAGCTGCTGACCGCCGGCATCGTTTACCCGCAAGCCTAAATCGTTCGGACTTAAATTGTTCCAGCCGATTGTCACCGAAGCCTGAACCGTATTTTCGGGAAGCGAGAAACCGGTCGTCGAAATCATACCGGACAGCGCGGTTTGACTGAACGAACTGACAATCGAAGTCGAGAATTCGACCGCTTTGTTTTCTGAAACAGCCCGAAAAAGACCGGTTTGGCGCACGGGGAACGCCGATTCCAAAACCGCCGCATAAGTATTGAGCATTCCCGCGCCGACTTCGTGCCGGTAATTCGTCGGCAGGGGCGTCGCCGAACGCTGCAGGATGTCTTTGATTTCACGCGGCGTCAAATTCGGATTGGCTTCGAGCATCAAAGCAATCGCGCCCGATACCTGCGGCGCAGAAAATGAAGTGCCGCTGGCGGTCGTGTAAAAGGGAAGCTCGCCCAAATTTAATCTTTGCAAATCCGCGCCGCCGATTCCGAGAGTTCCGGTTTGCGTCGCCGGCGCGCGCAGGCTGACGACATTGACGCCCGGCGCGACGATTGACGGGTTTTGAATCGCGCTGCCGAAAATACCGCGCGACGAAAAGCCTGCCAAGTTTCCCTTTTCATCCGTCGCGCCGACGCTGACAACCCACGGCGCGGCGGCGTAGGGATTCAAAGTTCCGTTGCCCGCGCCTGAATTTCCCGCCGAGAAAACGACTGAAATATTGCGGTCGGTCAACATTTTCGTCGCGATGTTGACCGGGTCGTTTTCGTCGTAGAGAGTATTCGCCGAAAAACTGCAGTTGACGACGCGCGTGTTGTAATTTGCGCCTTTTTCGAGCAGGTAGTCAAAGCCCGAAAGAACGTAAAGCAGATTAACGTCGCCCGCGCTCAAGCCCAGAATTTTCGCGTCCGGCGCGACGCCGCTGTATTTTCCGCCCGACGATGCGCCGTTTCCGGCAATGATTCCCGAAACGAAAGTTCCGTGACCGCTGACCAGATCGGAATTTGTCAAATTCTCTAAAGACACCGGATTCGTAAATCCGACCGGTACGCTCTGCAAATCGAGAAGCTTGACGTTTTGGACGACTTTGCCTGCCAAATCCGTATGCAGCGCATTGACGCCCGTGTCCAAAACGGCGACCGTGACGTTTTTGCCGGAAACCGGAAAGCCCGCATTTCGAGTCTGCAAATCGCGGTCGGCGGCGACGCGCTGAACGGCGGTTTTATTGAAATACGGGTCGGAATTAAAGGTCAGCGTCCGGTTGCCGTAAATCGAACGGATGCCCGGCATGTGCGACGCAGCAATAAGCTGCGCTCGCGTGGCGGTGACGACAATCATTGGCAGCACGCGAAAAATAGTTCCGCCCGTAATGCCGATTTGCCGCAGCTGGTCCAGTTCGGAAGCCGCCGGGTATTGATGAAAAACGAGCACCGCATTAACGTTGCTGTCGTCGGTCATCTGGTTCAATTTCATCGCTAACTCGGCATCGACGCTTTGCAAGCCGCTCGTCGTATTAACCGTCTGACCGTCGGCGCCGGTTAAAGTAATACCGTCGGCGCCGGTTAAAGTAATACCGTCCGCGCCCGTCAAAGTAATACCGTCGGCGCCGGTTAATGTAATCCCGTTCGGCTGCAAAAGCGAAAAAGCGATGCCGTTTAAGGTGTAACCGATAATCGAATCGGCGCCGGTTAATGTAATCCCGTCGGCGCCGGTTAATGTAATCCCGTCTTCCGCAGTCCGAACGAGACCGTCGGCGCCGGTTAAAGTAATCCCGTCCGCACCGGTTAAAGTGATGCCGGTCGGATTTCGTGCGATGATTGAATCGGCGCGATAAGTCGTTCCGTCCGCGCCGGTTAAAGTGATGCCGTCGGCGCCGGTTAAGGTAATACCGTCAGCGCCCGTTAATGTAATGCCGTCGGCGCCGGTTAAAGTGATGCCGTTTGTGCCCGTATAAGTCGAGCCGTCGGCGCCGGTCAGAGTGATGCCGTTCGGCAGAATCAGCGGGATGCCGTCGGCGCCGGTTAAAGTGATGCCGTTTGATTGATAACTCAGGAAACCATCGGCGCCGGTTAGAGTAATGCCGTCGGCGCCGGTTAGAGTAATGCCGTCGGCGCCGGTCAGCGTAATTCCGTTTGACTTGATAATACTGATTCCGGCGTGAACCGAATTTAAAAATAAAACAACCAGCAATAGCGAGCAGATGGTTTTATAAAATGTTATCCGACTTTTCATTTATGCGATTTTGTATAAATAAATTACAAGCAAATCCGGATTCCGTACCAAAATCAAACACAATAACTGTAAAAACTGTAAATCCGGTGTTTTGGGGCAACCAAACGTTAAACGTTTCAGCAAATTACGTGCCTTTTTATGATTCCATTAGCGCAGGATTGAAGTCAAGCATTTCTCAGTCCCCAGAATTAACCATTTTGCTTGGAAAACCGACTTTTACGCAAAAAGGTTGATAAAAGATAATTTGCCGTCGAATCAATCCTGCGCTAAACTTTTTCAAATTAATTTTCAACCGGTTCAGCCTCCGAAGAGTCAAAATGTTTGGGGAGAGCAAAAATGCATTCAAACATTTTTGAACCGTCGATGTTTCCACTTTAAATAATGAAACTTGAGAAAAACTTGAGAAACGACCCGAGTTTTTTAAAAAATTCAAGTTTTTCTCAAGTTTTTAAATATATATTGATTCCCGATATGGCGATGACTCTTTCATTCCACGAAACCCTGGATTACGCGGAGACGACACATAGTTTTGAGATGACTTCCACCGCAACAACTTATTCGTCTGCGGCGGGCGGGCGGATTCATCTTTTCGCCGATAAAATGCGCGTCCCCCGATTTTCGAATCACATCTCGCGCCCGCGGCTTATCGAGCTGATGCGGAAATCTTCAAAACAAAACGGCGCGACGTTAATTACGGGACGCGCCGAAACGGGAAAAAGCGCGCTGGCGGCGGAGTTTGCCGAAAACTACGAGCGCGTCGCGTGGTATCAGATTGATGCGGCGGAAGCGGATTGGAATTTGTTTGCGCGTTATTTTGCCGCGATTTTTGACGAAGATTTTGAAGAATTGAAGGATTCGGCGGACGAAATTCTGATATTTGTCGAAAAACTTCTTGAGCGCGTCGCCGCCAAATCTACCGAGCCGCTGCTGATTGTACTGGACGACGTGCATAACATTTTCGACGCCGGATGGTTTCCCGAATTTCTCGTCAGCCTGCTCTACAGCCTGACGCCCGAACAGCATCTCGTTCTGCTTTCGCGCACCAAACCGCCGCAGCCGCTCTGGCGGGTTCGCTCGAAACAAGTCCTCGGCGTCGTCGACGAAAAACTGCTCGCGTTTAATCCGGACGAAACCAGAGAATTCTTTAAAGAACACGGCATCGCCGAAACAAAAGCGATGGTCGCGCATAAAAAATCGTTCGGTCGAATCTCGCGCCTGAAAAAAATCGTCGAAACGGCTTGAAGAGATTTTTAACGCCGGCGCGCGCGCGCGGCGCAAAGGTTTTTTTATGCTTTATTTTCAGCTTTAAAACTTTGCGCCTCTGCTGCGCTCGCGCCGGCGCGTTAAAATTTCTTACAAACGCGAGTTAATTAGCAAAAAGAAATCGGTTATGACATAATTTCTCAACGGAGAAACCTCAAAATTTAACAAAAAAAATGTCAAGACCGAATTTTTTTCTGCGGACAAAACTTCTCCCGCCGCGCGCCGTCTCCGAGCTTTTGCCGCGCCCGCGCCTGACCGAAAAACTACAGGCAAATCTTAATTCGACAATCACGCTCGTGGCGGCAGACGCCGGCTGCGGAAAAACCACGCTGATTTCCGATTTCATCCGCCATCAGCCGCGCGAGGCGGTCTGGTATCAGCTCGACCACACGGACGCCGACCCGTTTGTTTTTCTCGGCTATATCGCGCACGGCATCAAAAATTTCGCGCCCGATTTCGGCGCGCACGTGCTGCCGTATTTATCCGAAGCAACTGACGAATTCCTGCGTTATCCCGAACGCGCCGTCGATTTGCTGCTCAACGAAATCCTCGAAACAATCGAGCAGCCGTTTTTTCTCGTCCTCGACGACTATCATCACATCGGGCGCGAAACGGTCGTTCACAAACTCGTTGACCGGCTTCTGCATTATTCGTCCGACATGATTCACCTGATAATCACGACGCGCGATTTGCCGCCGCTCGCGATTATGCGCCGCCGCTCGCAGTCCGCCGCGCTCGTCATCACGCGCGAGGATTTGCTTTTTAACGACCGGGAAGTCCGCGAGCTGTTTCGCCAAACCCTCAACGTCGAACTAAAAGACGAGGAAATCGCCGAATACCGCGAGCGCACGCACGGCTGGATTACGGCTTTGCAGCTCGTCCGGCAGGTCGCCGAGCAGGAGATTTACGCGCAGTCGGAGAAACGCGCGCTCGATTTGCGCGAGATGCTCCATCAATCGGAAAAAGATATTTTCGATTATTTTGCCGAGGAAGTTTTCTCGCACGAGCCGGAAGACGTACAGAATCTGCTTTTGCGGCTCTCTCTACTTGAATCTTTGCCGCTCGACGTGTGCAGTCATCTTTTCCCCGATATGCGCTGTTCGGCGATTCTTCCCGAGCTTTTACAGAAAAACGTCTTTTTGTCGGTCGCGGGCGACCGTTCGACGAGCGAAGTTTATCGCCTGCATCCGCTTTTTCGGGATTTTCTCCAGCGTCGCCTGCGGGCTGAAATCGGGCGCGCCGAACTGGAAAAAGAACGCCTCCGGCTCGCCGAGTTTTATTTCGGCGAAAACCAGTGGGAAAAAGCACTTCCATATCTGATTGAAGCCGAAAATTTCGCCGGCGCGGCGGAAGTTATCGCGCGCAGCGGCGGCGAATGGATTGCGGGCGGCGCCGGCTTAACGCTCGATAATTTTATCGACAAAATCCCGTCGGAATTTCAGGAAAGATTTCCGCGCGTGCTGCTTCATAAAGCGGAAATCGCGCGGCTGCGCGGCGAAACCGATAAATCTTCCGCGCTTCTGAACCGCGCCGTCAAACTGCTCGCGGCGGACGCGGACAAAACCGGCGAAGCCGAAGCGCTGCATTCGCTGGCAAGCCTGGCGCGGCGCAAAGGCGACAACGCGGCGGCGTTTGATTATCTCAAAAAGGCGGAAAAACTGGTTGACGAAAATACCGAAACGTTCTTAAAGTGCGCCAACACGCGCGGGCTTTGCCTGATTGCGCAGGGCGCGTGGGCGCAAGCCGAGCAGCAGTTTCGATACGCGCTGGAGCTCGCGGAAAAACAATCGAACGAGCATTTCATTCGCTTGATTACGCATAATCTCGCGCTGCCCGCCGGTTTTCGCGGCGATTTCGGCGAGGCTCTGCGCTGGTTCAAAAGGATTTTTCGCGACGGCGAAAACGAGAAGCCTCTGCCGCAGGAAGCCATCGGGCATTTGAACGTGGCGCGGCTTCATCTTTATCGCGGGGAATTCGACGAGACGGAAAAACATCTCGAACGCTCGCTTGAGCTTTGCCAGCTTTACAATCTGAAATCGCTGCGCGGCGAGATTTTCGAGGCGTACGGCAACTTTTACCGCGACAAAAAGGATTTTACGCACGCCGCCGAGTTTTACGAGCGCGCTTTAAAATCGTTTGAAGACGCCAACGTCAATCTCGCTTCGCGTGAATTGGACGAAGAACGCGCGAAGTTTTACCTGATTCGCGGCGATGCGCTCAAGGCGCGCAGTCTGCTGGAAAACCTGATTGAAAAGCGGCAAAAATTAAATAACGAAATCGGCGTGAAAACCGCCGAACTGGCATACGCCCGGGTGCTTCTGGCGCAGAACGAGCTTGCCGGTTTAGTCGTAAAAATCGAAGAATTAATCGAATTTTTCCATGAACAAAACCTGAATTTCGACGAGGCAAACGCGTCGCTCCTGCTCGCGGAAACTTTCTTTGCTTCCGATAACCGCAAGGCAATGCTGCCGCCCTTGCAGCGCGCGCTCGATTTGACGGCGCGGTTCGACTACGAGCACTGGCTGCGCGGTGAAATTCGCCAGACTCCGCGTCTTTTCGAGGACGAGGAAGTCATCGAAAAACTGCCGCTCGATTTACGGGAAATGAGCCGTGAGTCGCGAGTCGAGAGCCGGGACTCAAAGCCGGACGTTCACATGTCGTACGAGCCGCGGCTGACGACGATTACCGATTTAACGATTAAAACATTCGGGTTTGTCGAGATTTTTCGCGATAAGTCGAAGCCTTTCGCGGCGGACGCGTGGACGACGAAGCGCGCGCGCGATATTTTTTGTCATATCGCGACGAGCCGTCATCGCCGCGTCGATAAGGAAGTTTTGATTGACGCTTTCTGGGGCGACGAAGATTTGGCGGTGATTGAAAAGAATTTTCACCCGACGATTTCGCACGTTCGCAAAGCGCTGAACTCGAATCAATCGTTCAAGCAGAATTTTCTCGTCTTTCGCGACGGCGCTTATCAATTAAATCCCGAGCTTTCCTATTCGATTGACACGGAAGAATTTGAAGCCGCCGTTTCGGAAGCCGAAAAGGCGAAGCGCGAAAAGGATGCGAATGTTTTTCGCGCCAATCTCGAAAAAGCAAACGAGCTTTATCGCGGCGAATTTATGGCGGGCGTTTACGAAAATTGGGCGGAAGAACGCCGCGCCTATTTTGCCGAACAGCATTCGCGCGTGCTCAATGCGCTCGCCAAAATCGCTTTTACGGACAAAAGCTGGTCAAGTGCGCTGAAATTTGCGGGCGAAATCCTGCAAAACGACCCGTTTCGCGAAGACGCGCACCGGCTGATAATGAAGGTCTACGCCGCGCAGGGCAAACGCTCGTCGGTCGTCGAGCAGTTTGAAACCCTGCAAACTCTGCTTAAAACCGAACTCGGCGTGACGCCCGCCCCCGAGACACGCAAGATTTTTCAGGAATTAACGAAATAAAAGAAATTTGGTAGTGAACAAAAAGTAAAGCTTTATAAATTGCCACTAGATTTATCTAGTGGCAATTTATCAGAGATTTCATACACCATTTCTTTTTGTTCACTTCCTAAAAATGAATTGTTCAGAAATAATTGCGCCCCGGCGTTAAAATCCGGATTGTTAAAAATCTCAAGTTTTTCTCAAGCTTCTTTTACTAATGTCAAAACTGTCAGGGCAAGTGCCGCGACACAGGAAGTAGGAAATAACGAATAAGGATAGGTTTGCTTAGCATTCCAGAAGATGTTGAGCACTACCAAGATGCGGAAAAAATGAAGGGGTTTTCCGCATCTTTTTTTTTCAAGTGAGCCTCAAGTCTTCTGCCGGACAGCTTCAAGAATTTCTCAAACGTCGCCGTTTAATCTCGACTTAAGTTTTGAAAAACAAAAATTTCAGAGGAGTTGGAAAAACGGTGAGATTAAATCAAATTTATCAAAAATTTTTAAGTTTATTATTTGCGTTGGCGGCGACGGCAGGCGTTTTCGCGTTTCAGGCGGAGGCTGCCGTCCTGAGCCGGACGCTGCAAAATCAGGTTGCCGGGCTGGCGGATAACGCGTCGGTCGGCGTCGTGATTATCAGCTTTAACACGTCGGGCGGTCTGGCGAGCAGTCATTTAAACATTTTGCGAAGCCTTGGAATCACCAGCGGCGTAACGTTTCAAAAGCTCGGCATGGTCGGCGCGGTTTTGACCGCCGGACAGGTACGCGCGCTTTCAGGCAATGCGGCGGTTCGCTCGATCTGGTCGAACGACCGGCAGGTTTATTACATGAATCAGGCGCGAATGGTAACGGGCGTCGACAAGCTGCGGACGGATGCAAATTTTACGTTTCGCAACGGCGGGATGCCGGTTTCGGGCGCGGGCGATTTTTCGGTGCTGGTGATTGATTCGGGCATCGATGCGACCGGCGCTGATTTGCCGCTCGGCACGAAAATCATTCAAAACACGCAGCGCGTCGTTTCGACCGATGCGGGAAACACCGGAATTACAATCGGCGGCGTCGCCCTGAACGGATTTACGCCGTCGCTCTCGATTGAAAACGTGCCGAACACCGACACGGTCGGGCACGGAACGCATTGCGCGGGGATAGTCGGCGGTCTGGGTTCGCGCTCGGGCGGAACTTACGCGGGCGTTGCGCCGGGCGTAAAAATCGTCGGTTCGGGCGGCGGCGCGGTGATTTTGGTTTTAGACGCGCTCGCCGGTTGGGAATACGGTTTGTCGCATCAAGACCAGTACAAAATTCGCGTCATCACGAATTCTTACGGACCCTTGGGCGGCGGTCAATACGACCCGAATCATCCGTTTATGATTGCGGCGAAACAGGCTTACGACCGCAATATCAGCGTTTTCTTTGCGGGCGGCAACGACGGCGCGGCGAAAGATACTTTGAGTCCGTACGCGCAAGCCCCGTTTGTTATCGGCGTCGCGGCGGGCACGAAAGACGGAATGCTCGCGGATTTTTCATCGCGCGGACTGCCGCGTGAAGAACGCCTCAGCGACGACAATCCCATGAACGACAACGAAGCGCCGACGCTGACCGCGCCGGGTAATGGTCGTTATTTTGAAGGCAGCCTCGCGCGCTACGGTTTCACTTCCGATATCGTTTCGGTACGCGCAGCGGGCAATTTCGGCGCTTCGAGCGGTTTGACGAACGACACGGAAATCGCCGCCGGACTTCTGCCCTTTTACACGCAGATTTCGGGAACTTCGATGGCGACGCCGTTTGCCGCCGGTGTCGCGGCGCTGATGCTCGACGTTGACCCGACTCTGACGCCCGACGACATCAAGCAGATTATGACCGGCACGGCGACAAGAATGCCGGGTTATCAGGAGTTTGAAGTCGGCGCGGGCTACATCAATGCTTACGCGGCGGTTGATAAGGTTTACAACCGCTCGAAGGCTTACAAGAGCTTTCAGGAAGTTTCCTTCAACACGGTTTTCGGCGAAGAACGCCCGTCAGCACAGAATTTTCATATCGATTTTAACCCGGCAGTTTCGGGCGCGACTTCGCAAAACGCCGCGACATTTACGGTTGAGGCGGATATGAACGTGCTCGATATTACTGCCGTCGTTGACACCGACGCCGGTGCGGGGACGGGAAATCTCGTCGGAATCCGAATCAACGCGCCGGACGGTACCGTATATTCGACGGCGATTGACTATCCGGTAATCGGCAGCGACCGGCGTGAAATAACGGTTAATAATCCGCAAGCCGGAACGTGGACGCTCGAAGTTCGCGGTGCGCGCGGATTGACCGCCGCCCCGCAGGCGTCTTCGCCGGTTCAGGTCGCCGCGCCCGGTCCGGTTGACGGTTCAATTAAACAGGTTAAATACGTGCTGCCCAATGTCAGCGACATTATCGGTCATCCGCGGCAGGGCGACATTGAAACGGCGCTCAAGAACCGCCTGATCGACACCTACGCGGACGGCAAATTCTATCCCGACCAGCGAGTTTCGCGCGGCGATTTGGCACAGGCGCTCGCCTTAAATGCGCCGGTTCGCCAAAGTCTGGGCGCGTCGCCGAAGTTCACGGACGTTTCGGGCGATTTACTGCGAATTGCCGAAGCCGTCACGGCGAAAGGCTCGACTTTGCGCGATTACGATTTCACGCCCACCGGCGCGCTCGGCTTTTCGGGAACGAGCTTTAGCCCGGCAACTACCGTTTCGCGGCTCGACGCGGCGGTCGCGTTCGTCAAAGCGCTCGGACACGACGCCGAAGCGAGAGCGTTAGCCAATACGAACGTTACTTTCAACGGAACCGTTCTTTCGGATAACGCGCAGATTCCCGCCAGCCTTCGCGGCTACGTGCAAATCGCCGTCAACCTGGGTTTGTTCGAAGCCTATCCGGCGGAAATCGTGCAAATCGCGCCCGGTCAATACCAGGCGCTTCCCGGACCGCGCTTTGAGCCGGCAGCGGCAGTGACCAGAGCCGGGCTGGCGGGCAAATTGGTGAAATTCAACCAATTGTTTGTCACCGGCGGATAAAAGCAGAAGTAGAGAAGCGGAGAAAGGGAGAAGGGGAGATTCTATAAAGTTTCTCCCCTTCTTGCGTTCTTCAAACCTCAAGTCAGCCTCAAGTCTTGAATCAGCGAGCGTCAAGTTTTGTTCAAGAACATTTATATAAAGTCGAATCATTAAGTTTTTCAAACAGAAATTATCGAGGAGTGGGGAAATGAAAAGTAATTTTAAGGAAACAAGAAAAGATATTTTGATTAGATTGGCGAGTGCCTTGTTAGTTTGGGCAATCGTCATTACCGGCATTATTCTGCCGTTTGAAAAGGCACAGGCGGCAACGAATAATGCGCCTGCCTTAACGAATTTGTACCGCCGCAGCGCGCCGAATTTCGATTTGAATTTGTCGCGCAAACTGCAAAATCTGCGGCAGGCGACCGGCGCGCAGTTGAATGCGCTGGGCGCTTTGAAATCTGCGGCGAATGCGCCGAACATGACGGCGCGCTGGAACGATTTCGGCGGCTCGCCCGATGTCGTTTACGATTTCGCGTCCGCGCCCTTGCAAGGCACGCCGGAAGAAGCCGGTCGCGCGTTTTTATCGCAAAACGCCGCGCTTTTCGGCATTTCCGACCTTAATAACCTGAGGGTTTGGAGCCAGAAAGATGCGCTCGGCGGTCATCTGATTCGTTTTCAACAGACCTTTAACGGCATTCCGGTGAAAAACGGCGGTGTCGGTTTGGTGATGAATGCGAATAATCAGGTCGTGATGGCTTCGGGTCCGTTTTTCCGCGATGTTGCGGTCAATACGAATCCGAGCCTGAGCGCCGAGCAGGCAAAGGCAGCGGCGAATAATGATTTGAACCGGTTCAGCGCTAATCTGCCGAGCTATATTACGAATCTCCTGCAGGGCGGTTATCAGAATTTAACGCAGCAGGCGGCGGCGGTGAACAACATCGAG
Organism: Pyrinomonadaceae bacterium; assembly: GCA_036403375.1. GTDB lineage: Bacteria > Acidobacteriota > Blastocatellia > Pyrinomonadales > Pyrinomonadaceae > JAFDVJ01. The sequence goes on along the minus strand of DASWRC010000255.1, from coordinate 50,279 downwards.
CCGCAGCTCGGAATTTATCCGACGGCTGACGGTTATCGTCTCGTTTGGAAAGTCGCGAAATTCTCGCTCAACCCGTTCGGTCTTTATATGGTCGCGATTGACGCGCATTCGGGCGAAACGGTCGAACGCAAAGATTTCGTCAATTTCCAGCAAGCGCCGGGCGCGGAAACCGCCGATATTTATCCGAAATATCCGGCAATCACGCCGGAGCTTAAAGACCAGGGAATCATCAGCGACTGCGGCGGCACGCCGTGCGGACAGGAACGCGTCAGCCTGCGCTCGTTTGACCCGACGAACCGCGTCTCCGGCTTGGAAGGAACTTTGACCGGCACGCACACGATTGTCAACAACGCGCTCGTGACCAAACAGCCCTTCGGGCAGGCGGCGCTCGGCACGTGGCATTTCCGGCAGGACAATCCGACCGGCTTGGAAGCGCGCACCAATGAGCAGGACCAGTTTGCCGAACCGGCTGAACACCAGGACGAAATTAACGCGTTTTTCTTCGTGACTTACCTGGTCGAATACGTCGATTACCTGCACGTCGGCGACGACACACCGACTTTCGGCGGCGAAGGGAGCTTTCCCGACGATTATCCGAACAAAACGAATCCGCTGCCGGCAACCGTTCATATTCCGAATATTTATTTAGCTTTAGACGTTGCGGGCGGCACGATTCCGAGTCCGACCGACCCCGATTTGGCGCAGAAAGTTTTAGGTTTGGATAACGCTTTCGCGCTCAATCTGACGAGCATTATTGAATCGGTGACGGGCACGAAATCGCCGGTCGTCGTCAATCCGACATCCTACGGTCACGGTTTTTACTTCAATGATTTGGCTCTCGAAGGCACGGTTCCGTATCACGAAGGAATGCACGCCATTACTTCGCCGATTGCCGGTCTCGAAGGCGAAATCGAAGGCTCGGCGATGAACGAGGGGCAGGCTGATATGTGGGCATTCACGATTACCGATAATCCCAGTTTAGGCGATTACGTCGTCAACGCCTACAAATATCGCCAGCGCTTCCGCGACCGCGGACGCGACCCGGATTCGATTGCCTACATCCGCAGCGCGCGCTCGACGCTGAAATATTCGGACATCGGCACGTTGGACTACGGCGGCGGAGTTTACGATTTTGAGGAACATTACGACGGCGAAATCTATATGTCGACGATGTGGGATATCCGCGAAATGTTCAACCGGATGTATCCGCAGAACACGACCTACAAACGCCCGCGTCCGAAAGACGGTCAGGCTTTAAAAACGATTACTAAGGGAACGGAAATCTTTGAACGCGACTTTTTAGGCTCGATGTACGTTCTCGGCACGACTTCGCCGGACACGATGGTCAAAGCGCGCGACGCGATGCTGGTCGCCGACCAGATGCTCTATCCGACCGATTCGACCGACCCGGATTCGCCCGGCAAACACCGTGCGATGATCGAGCAAATCTTTGCGGCGCACGAGCTGGGCGTCAACGCCGTTGAAGTAACGGGCGGCAAAGCGACGATTTCGACGCAGGTCACGCCGTTTGCCGGCAGCCAGGACGCGCCGTCAGTTCCGACGAACGTCGAGGTCGCGCCGGCTTCCGCGAAAACGAACAGAGTTTCGTGGACAAGCGTTCCGGGCGCGGTTTCGTATGAAGTTCTCAAACGCAAAACCGCCAACGCCGGTCGCCGCGAACCGAACGGCAAACGCGCATACGCGGACGGCGACGCTTCGACGACCGGCTACCGCCACGTCGCGTTCGTTGACGCCAATCAGGTTTCCTACGAGGACAAAGGCGCGGTGCACGAAGTGTTCGCGCCCGAAGGTTTGAGCAATTTGTTCGACAGCGAATACGTCGTCCGCGCCGTCGGCGTCAGCCAGAGCGGTCAGCTCGGATTCTCCGGTTTCTCGGCTTCGGCGCAAGCCGTCACCGTCCGGCAGGAGCTGACGACGCAGGTTGATACGGCAATCTCGAACATCAATTACGCCGGCGGCGTGATGTCGTTCGACAATAAACTGACCAACGCGCGCGGCGCGATGGCGTTTGACCAGACGATTTATTCGCCGCTCGAATTCAAAATTACGAACATTTCAAACCCGACCGTGACGGTGAAAAATGCGGACGGCGGCGCAAACACGTTCCTTTATAATCAGACGCTCGCGCTCGGACAAACGAGCTCCGCGAAACGGCTCGAATTCAACGACCCGGCGGCGCAGATATTCTCGTTCGACGCGCGCATTTACGGGAATTCCTACGCCGGTTCGATTATCAACGGGCAGCCGCAGCCGGGCGACGGCACGAGCAATCCGCCGGCACCGGTTTCGTATTCCTTCTTTAACGAAACCAAGTCGGGAACGCTCGTCGCCGGCGATCCCTCGGGCACTTCCGGCACGAGCCTGACGTGGGGCGACCCGACGTTCAAAGGCATCACGTGGGACGATATTCCGGTGACAACCAAGTCCGACGCGCTCTTTTTGGACGCGACGCTGAGCTCGCTGACCGCAGTTGATTTGGATTTCGAGCTGCGCACGACGGAGGGCGTTGTTCTATCGGATTCGGCAGGTGCGACGGCGACCGAGCACGTTTCGTCGGCAGTCCAGCCGAACACGACGTATATCCTTCGAGTGAAAGGTTTTGCCAACGGTCCTTCGACCTATTCGATTGCCTGCAAGCAATTTCTGCCCGCCGGCTCGCCGAACGCGAATAGCGCGGGAAGCGGCGGCGGCACGACCACGACGACCGGCGGCACGACCGGAATTCTCTCGAAACTCGTTCGCTTTACGGTCAACCCTCTGACGAAGAAAGTAACGTTCCAGATTCTCAATTAAAGACGCTTGATTGGGACAAAAGAAAGGCGAATCGCTCACCGGGCGATTCGCCTTTCTTTTTCTCTGCGCAGCTCAAGTTTCTTTCAAGGATAACTCAAGCCTCGGCGTGTAAATTTACAATCAGCGCAGAAGAATTTTTTGTTGGAGCGAAAAAGATGAAAAGGTTATTTTACGGTTTTACGGTTTTGTCGGCGGTTTTGAGTTTGCAGGCGGCTTTGATGGCTTTGCCGAAAGTTGACGCGCTTTTGAGTCAAAAAATCAACGCCGCGCCGCTATCTCTCACGCCGGTCGTTATTACTTTCTACAACAAACCGGCGAGCGCGGATTTTTTGATGCTGAAATCGCTCGGCATCGTCGGCGGGTACAAGACGGGCGAGCTGCCGATGGTTTTGACGCTCGTTAATCGAACGCAATTTAACGCGCTCAGGCAAAAAAGCAATATTCGCTCGCTTTACGCCAACCGCCTGTTTCGCGCGATGGATTCGGAAAGCAACAAATTTATCGGCGTCGAAAGCCTGCTCGGCGATTTTACCGTGACGGCGATGAATCAGGGCTTGCCGGTGACGGGAAAAAACGTCGGCATTGCCTACATCGACACCGGGATTGACGCGACGCATCCCGATTTGAAGCTCGGCGAAAACGTGGCGCAGAACGTATTTTTCCCGACCGCCGAAATTCCGCTTAATCTGCCGTCGGAGTTTGTTCCGGTCGTGCCGGTCGAAAACGTTCCGATTTCGGATGTCGAAGGCGGGCACGGCACGTTCGGCGCGGGTGTTGCGGCAGGAACGGGCGCGGCTTCCGGCGGGTTCTATCGCGGCGTTGCACCGGGCGCCAAACTCATCGGCTTAACCGCCGGAAACGACGTCGGTCTTTCGACTTTCGCGATTTTGCAGGCGATGGATTACGCGCTCGTCCATCAATTCCAATACAATATCCGGGTCTGCAATAATTCTTACGGCACGACGCTCGCCGACTTGCCTTACTCGGCGGACGACCCCGTAAATACGGCGACCAGAATGATGCACGACCGCAACATAACAGTCGTTTTTGCCGCTGGCAACGACGGCGATGCGCCCGACGTGATAAATCCTTTTTCAGTCGCGCCGTGGGTGATTTCCGTCGCGGCGGGCGAAAAACGGGGGTTAGGAACGCCCGCCGGTTTTTCTTCGCGCGGCAACGATAACGGCACGGGAACCGATACGCCGGGACAACCCGCCGACCCGAACGCCGCGCCTAACCTGCGTCCCGATATTACGGGTTCGGGCGTCGATATGAAATCGACGCGCTCGAAAGCGCCGGGCGTGACGAACGTCGCGGGAAGCTTACCCGTTTTCGTCGGCGCGAACGACCTTTCGACTATTCCGCCCGCCTATCTGCCGTATTACACGACATCGCAGGGCACGAGCTTTTCGACTCCGCAATTATCGGGCGTTGTAGCTTTATTAATGGAAGCGAATCCCCTTTTAACGCCCGACCAGATTGTCACGATTCTGCGCCAGACGGCGAACCCGATGCCGTATGAGCAGCGCGTCGTCGGCGCGGGCTACGTTGACGCGCACAATGCCGTCCGCGCCGCGCTTTCGCTCGCGGCGGTCACGCATCCGGCGAATCTTTTTCCGTCGCCCGACCCGAACGCGCCGACGATTACGGACGCGAGCAACGACCAAATAGGCACGACCGCACAGGATATTTCGGAAGCCAAATTCAAATACGACGCCGCGACGAACCAGATAATTTACACTCTGACGGTTGCCGACCTTTCGGTCAAAACGCCGAATATGCGCTGGACTTTAACTTCCGCGTTCGGACAGACGCAGATTTTCGTGACGGCTTCGGTGGACGAAACCGCCAACACTTTTGAATACGGGCGCATTACGACCTTAGCGACCGGAACGCAGAATCAGGAAACCATCGGCGCGGTCGATTCGGGCGAAATTGCGGGAAACCAGATCATCATCAAGCTGAGCCTTGATAAAATCAACACGGCAGTCGGCAGCAGCGTTCTCGGCACGACTTCGACCGGCACGAAAGCCGAAGCGCAGATTCTCATCGGCTCTTCGCTTTCGGGCGGTTTGCTCTTAAACTCGGATTCGGCGACCGGCTCGAATTTTGATGTCAGCGGCAGCCCGGCTAATCCGACACCGACTCCGACCGCGACGCCGACCCCGACGGCAACGCCGACTCCGACGGCAACACCGGCAACCGAACCGACGCCCGCGACGCCGACAAACAACGGAAGATTTGAAGAACGTTATTCAGATACTTTGGATGTCGGCGAAGGACAGGTTTTGATTCCGTTCAGCGTGAGAAATTCGACGCTCGACGCGCAAATCAATCAGAATAAAGGAAACCAAACCATTTATTTTGAATTGCTCGACCCGAGCGGAAACCTGCTTTTTGCCGCCTCGCAGCAAAAGATTCTGCTGCAAAACTTAGCGCCCGGAACTTATGTTTACCGGGTGCGCGGAAACGTCACGAAGGCGGTCGATTTTACGATTAAAAGCAGCCAGTAAACAGTGGAAAACGGAAAACGGAAAATGGAAAATTAACTAAACCTTTGTTATTTTCCATTTTCCGTTTTCCGTTTTCCATTTTCCACTATCGCCGTGTTTTGCTTCCCGCGAATAGAAAAATTGCGCTGAGAAGGCACGCGAGCGGGCAAACGAGCAGCGCGTAGCGCATCATTGCCGGGTTGGCAGTCGCGCCGAACTTATCGCTTGAGAAACCTATGAGATTCGAGCCGATAAGGTAGGCGGCAATGTTGACGCTGAAAAAATAAATCGCGATACCCAGCCCGCGCAGATTGACGCCCGCGATTTCCGTCACGTCTGCCGCCGCCGCGCCGAGCCAACCGAGCGCGGCGAAAAGCAAAACGAAATTCGCTGTCAGAATCAAATAAACATTTTCCGTAAAAATCAGTAAAAGCCAGAACGGAACACTGATTAACGCTAACAGCGCGCCGTAAACCATGCGTCCGCCGGCAACGCGCGCACGAAACTTGTCGGCAATTATGCCGCCGCAAAGCGTCGCCGGTATTCCTGCCAGCAGCGTTAAAATTCCGCCCCAGAAACCGATTGTCGCCAAATCGAATTTATGCAGTCGCGAGTAAAACGTCGCGCCCCAAATCGAAAGATTGTTGGTCGCCAAGCCAAGCAGCGCGTAGCCGATGCAAAGCAGCACGAAGGTTTTGTTCGACAAAAGACGTTTCCAATCGCTTCCCGAATAATTTTCTTCCGCTTTTGCCGTCGCCCGCGCCGGTTCGCGAAGCAGGAAAACCAGCAGCGCGAGAATGATTCCGGGGAAACCGACAATCAAAAACACCGTCCGCCAGCCGTATTGACTTAATTGCCCGCCGAGCAGCGCGGCAAGTCCCGCGCCGATAGCGATGCCCATCGAATAGATGCTCGTCACGGTCGCGCGCTTAGCGGGCGAAAAATAATCGGAAAGCAGGGAAATCGCCGCCGGACCCAGTGTCGCTTCGCCGACGCCGACCATCACGCGACACGCGAAAAGCGTCCAAAAATCGCCCGCAAAAGCCGTTAATCCCGAAAACAAGCTCCATACCGCAATGCCGGCGGCGATGATTTTCGTGCGCGAGCCTTTATCGGCGAATCGTCCGAACGGAATTCCGAGAATGGTGTAGAAAATTACGAACGAGGTCGTGCCGAGCAATGCAAGCTGCGTGTCGGAAAACTCCATTTCTTTTTTGATGAGCGGAAAAAGAATGTAAATAATCGTGCGGTCAAGGAAGTTCAAAATATAGACGACCATCAAAAGCGCGAGCGCGTACCACGCAGAGCCGCTTGTTTGCTGTTCCGTTTGTTCAAATGTTTGCATTATTTTGCGTTGAAATTATTTCGCATCGAGAAACTTCAAAACTTCGCGGTTAAAGTCAGCCGCCTTTTCGACCATCGGGGCGTGACCGCACTGGTCGAAAACTATAAGCTGCGAACCGGCGATGCCTTTGTTGAACTTTTCGCCGTCCGCGAGCGGCAATAATCCGTCCTGTCTGCCCCAGATGATAAGCGCCGGTTTTTTTATCTCGCCGAGGCGCGCATCGAGAAAATCTTCTTTACGCCGGATTGATTCAATAAGGCTGTTGATGGTGTAGCCGTCGTTCGCTGTTATCCGCAGGGTCAAAAACTGGTCAACCAGCGCTTCGTTGTTTTGAAGCAGGGGATTGGCGAAAATGCGTTTCATGTTGGCGCGGATTTCGTCGCGCGTCGAATTGTTGAGCTGGTAAATATCGTCAAAATTTATCACGGCGGGCAGGATTCCGGCGGCGTCCGCGAGTACGATTTTCTCGACCCGGTTCGGATATTTAATCGCCGTCAGCCCGGCAACCCAGCCGCCCATCGAATTGCCGACGAGCGCGGCTTTTTCGATTTTCAGTTCCGCCATAAACTTGTCGAGAAAATCGACGTACGTTCCGACACGGTATTTGAGCAGCGGTTTGTCGGACTTTCCGAAACCGATTTGGTCGGGCACGATGACGTGATAATTCGCCGCCAGAGCCGCGACGTTATACTGCCAGTTTTCGGCGTTTCCGCCGAGCCCGTGCAGTAGAATGACGGTAGATTTAGTCGCGTCGCCCGCTTCCGTGTAGCGAATCTTCGCGCCGAAAATCGTCACCGATTTATCCTGCGGCGCGGTCTGCGCGAAGGTAGTTGAATAAAACGCCAGTAAAAACAACGATACGATAAAGAATTTTTTGATAATCATACGGTTTAACCAATTTTCTTACGCGAAATCATACTTTTCTTGCTCTCCGGGACACTTTACGTGCGCGTAAAGTGTCCAGGCAAGCGCGTAAATAGTAATTACGCCTGAGTAATGACTGTTTACGCGTAAGTAAACATCAATTACATCAATGGAAAAGCCTTTTACACTGCTTCCGAAGCCTTAGATAGCGCTTTTGAAGCTATTTTCAAAGGTGGACAATCAGTTTTCACGCGTATCATACAGATTTCGCAGAACGTCCGCGAATTGTTCGCTGACGACATTGCGTTTAACCTTCATGGTCGGCGTTATTTCGTCTGCTTCGAGCGAAAAGTCGCGCTCTAAAATCCTGAATCTTTTTATCTGTTCCGATGAAGAAACCCGCGCGTTTGCTTTTTCGACCGTTTGCGAAATCAAACCGTCAATCACTTGATTTTTGGTTAAATCGGCAAAGTCTTGATAGTCGATGCTGTTCGCGCGCGCAAACATTTCAGCTTCTGCCTGATTCAAAGTAATAAGCGCGACGCAGTAGCTTTTGCCGTCGCCGTAGAGAAAACATTGTGATACGAGATGATTTTCCTTGACGAGATTTTCGACCGCCGCGGGCGCGACGTTTTTGCCCGACGAGAGGACGATGATTTCCTTTTTTCGACCCGTGATTTTTAAAAATCGGTCATCGTCGAGCGCGCCTAAATCGCCGGTTTTGAGCCAGCCTTCCGGGTCGAACATCTCGGCGGTTTTCGCGGGTTCTTTGTAATAACCGGAAAACATCATCGGACTTTTGACCAGAATCTCGCCGTCGGCGGCAATTTTTACATCGCACATCGGCATCGGTTTGCCGACCGTTCCGAACTTCAAATTTTCGACCGTGTTAAAGGCAACGCAGATGTTTTCGGTCAAACCGTAAGCCTGCAAAATCGGCAAACCGGCATCGACAAAAAACTGCGCGATTTCGTTCGGCAAAGGCGCGCCGCCCGAAGTTAAAAGTCTTATCGCGCCGCCGAAAGCGTCTTTGACCTTTTGCGGCGAAACTTTATCGGTTCCGTTTTCGGCGACGATTTTCGCGTGAATTTTCTCGAAAAATCTTGGGAGCGATGCGAAAACCGTCGGTTTGACCTCGAACATATAAGCGTAAAGCTTCGATAAATCGTCAACAAAATACGCCGCCGTGCCGTTGTACAGGCGATTGTAAATCCCTGAGACGCGTTCGGCGACATGACAGCCCGGAAGGTATGAAAACGAAACGTCCGTTTCGAAAATCGGCACCGATTGGCGCAAAGATTCGACCGAATTCAGAATGTATTGATGCGAAAGCATCGCGCCTTTCGGGTTTCCGGTCGTGCCGGAAGTGTAAACCATTATCGCGGTTTCTTCCGGTTTAGCATTAAAGGCGATTTCTTCGACGCGCGGCAGTAATTCCGCGCGGTTCGCTCTGCCGAACGCGAGAAAATCTTTATAATCGGTCGCTTCGCCGCTTGCTTCCAAACAAACAATCTCTTTAACTTTCTGCAGCTTCCTGCAACATTCCGCAACTTTCCGCAGCTGAGATAAAGAATCGACAAAAACGAATTCCGCGTCCGAATGATTGATAATATATTCGCATTGTTCCATCGAACTGGTCGGATAAATGCCGACACCGACGCCGCCCGCCGCAATCGTCGCGACATCGACAATCGTCCATTCGGGAACGTTTCCGGCGAGGATGGCAGCGCTCGCGCCTTTCGTTAATCCTTTCGCAAGCAGCGCGCACGCGAAATCGTGCACCTGTTCTTCAAAATCATTCCACGTCTGCGCGTGCCAGCCGTCGCCGTCCGCGCGAGTATAAAAAACATTCTCACCGCGATATTTAGCGGTTTGTTCACGGAATAATGTGTAAATGTTTTGATACTTCATATCAGTCGGGAACGCAGGCATCTTGCCTGCAAGAGCGTTTTCAAACGCTTCGAGCCTTTCGTTTTATTTCAACTTTTAAGGAATCGAATCATTACTACACTGCTTTCAGCAGCGTTTGCAGGCAGGATGCCTGCGTTCCCCGGTTTATCTCCGAAAAGCGCTGCTTAATTCCCAATCGCGAAAGTCTTCGCAAAGTCCCGCTTTCACGGGATTGTTTTCAATGTAATCAATGGTTTTGATGTAATGCTCGTAATTTCTGACATATCTGTCAAACGATTCGGCTTGCCAAAATTTTCCGGTTCTCTTCAAAAATTTGTTCGCCTCCTTTGCCGTATAAGACTTGATCGAATGCGTAATTTCGGCAAGTTCTACATTTTCAGAAGGAACAACTAAAAAATGTATGTGATTCGGCATCACGACCCATGCGATCAGCTTGTATTTCTTATCCGCGTGAAAAAGAATCGCGTCAGCGACCATTCTGCCGACATTTTTATCCTTCAAAAAACAACTTCCGTACCCGTTATCAAGAAACTTTTCGATCTGCTTACGAATTTCAAATTCGATGTTTTCAATATCTTTGTGCTCAAGTTCGATTTGAAAACGCCGCAGTATATTTTGCGGAAGCGCGTCGAAAAGTCTCGCCGTGATAAATTGCGGAATCTGCCCGCCGTCGAAATGCGGCAGATAGCCACGGGAATACCAACCTTTCGGACGCGTTTCTTCCATTTGTATATATAAATAATCGAGATTGTTTGAACGCTTGCGCGTTCATTGCAGGCAGGATGCCTGCGTTCCCTACTTAATTCTTCTTCAAACCGGGAAATATTTTATACAAAATAAGTAACGAATATCGAATTAAAAAAATTGGTAAAACAAAACCAAAAACTATTGCCGACAGTTCATAAATGATTCCAAATTTATTTGAAAAATAAATTCCCATAAAAATACTGAAAGAGATACAAACAACAGCAATTACTGTTTCGGATAGGTTCTTCATTGAAGCTAAATCACGAAAATTATACTCATTTGTTTCAAAATCAATAACGAAAAATCATCGCCGCCATATTGATTCCGCCGCCCGACGCGCATAAAACCACAAGGTCGCCGCGTTCGAGTTTTCCGGCTTTGATGGCGTCGTCGAGCACCATCGGGATGCACGCCGAGCCGGTGTAGCCCCATTTCTGCATAATCGTGTGCGTTTTTTCCATCGGCTGTTCGAGCGCCGCCATCACTTCACGAATCGTCGAAAGATTGACCTGCGTCCAGAGAAACAGCGCGATGTCGTCGAGCGTTAAGCTTTCACGCGCGAGAAGCTCTTTGACGATTCTTTGCCAGCCTTCGAAATTGATTTCGGGCGGCGTTCGTTTGGCGAAGCGAACCTTGTTGTAATAGCCTTTTTCGAGAACTTCCGCCGTTACCGGAGTTTTCGAGCCGCCGGCGAAGATGCCGAGAAAATCGTGATATTCGCCCATCGCTTCGAGCTTTGAAGTCAAAATTCCGCTCGCGCCCGATTCGTCTGCCTGAAGGACGACTGCGCCCGCGCCGTCGGCAAAAATCGTCGCGGTTTTCTTTTCCGTCCAGTCGAGAAACCTGGTCATCGCGTAGACGCCGAGGACGAGCACGTTTTTGTAATTCTTATCGGCGATGATGTACTTAAAAGCCGTGTCGAAAGCCGTTACAAAACCGGCGCAGGCGCAGTTCGTGTCAAAGGTTCCCGCCCGTTTAGCTCCCAGACGGTGCTGCACGACCACGGAAGTTCCGGGCGAAAGATATTCGGGCGTATCCGAAGCGAGAATGATTAAGTCCAACTCTCCGGCTGAGATTCCTGCTTCTTTCAAAGCATTTTCCGCCGCGCGGGTGGCAATATCCGCCGCGCTCTCATCTTCGGCGAGAACGTGCCGCTCGCGGATTCCGAGATTCTTTTCGACGAATTCGTTGATGTTTTCGCCTAACATCCGGCTCAAATCGTCGTTGGTTAAAACTTTGTCGGGAACGGATACGCCTGTCCCGATAATTCTTGCGTTCCTCATAAAATAAAGCTCAAATTATTTTCCTTACTTTGCGACTTTGCGGGAAAAAAGAGTGTTTCCCGCAAAGTCGCAAAGTAAAACTATGAATAAAATAATTCTTTAAAGAAATTCGGCGACCGCTTGATTAAACCGGGCGGCGTTTTCGATAAAAAACATATGGCTGCCGTTTTCGATTATCTTCAAAGTCGCGTTCGGTATTTTTTCGGCTAAATTAACCGAATTCTGCATTGGTACGACGCGGTCTTTATCGCCGCTTAACACAAGCGTTTCATGCCGGACTGCGCCGATTTTATCTTCGGTATTAAACGTAAAAGCCGTTTGCAGCTGCGCCATATAGACGGCTTCGGCGACTTCGCTCGATTCGCGAAGGCGGCAAACCTTTTCGACCTCGTCCGCAGAGTCGGCGTTAAATTCGTCGGTAAATGCCGGTCGGATAAATTTTCTGATGCGCTCGCCGACCGTCAAACTCGGGTCGGGCGCAAACGAACGCAGGATTTCGATGTCCGGTTTGACGTGATTTACGCCGCCCGTAGTCGTGCAGGCGAGAATCAGTTTATTTAATCTTTCGGGAAAAGCAAGCGCAAATTCCTGCGCCACAAAACCGCCGAAGCTGGCGCCGAGAATATTCGCTTTTTCAATCTGCAAATCGTCCAGAATCCCCAGAACATCGTCGGCAAAAGTTTCCATCGAAAGATTTTTGGCGTCGTCCGCCGTTTCGATTTTAGATTTGCCGATGCCGCGCGGGTCGAATGTGATAACCCGAAAATATTTCGATAATTCGCCGGTTTGGAAAACCCATGTCCAAGCGCCCGAGGCAAAACCGGGAATCAAAATCAACGGTTCGCCGCTGCCGCGAGTTTCGTAAAATAACTTCATTTTGAAAATTCGACGAAGTTCTCCGAATCTTCCGAAGAACTTCGTCATTTGGTTTTCAATTACAAAATCGAATCTTAAAAATTCAATTTCGCGCCGAGTTGAATAACGCGCGGACCGGTTGCGGCGCGGTCGATGGCGCCGAATCTGGCTCCCGCAATGTTGCTGTTCGGGTTGGCGTAATTTACCCAGTTGAAGACGTTAAAGGCTTCGATACGGAATTCCGCGCGCAGCCGTTCGGTAATCGGGATAAATCTAATCAGCGAAATATCGACGTTTTTCTGTCCCGGTCCGGTAAAGCCGTTGCGAATCGTGTTGCCGAACGGGTTTGCCGGGTCGAAACTCGCCGTTCCGAACGCCGAGCGGGAGAAAGCCCCGACGTTGAAAAATTGGCTGAGACGCTCTGAATCGTCGCCGCTCGTGTAAATCGTGCCGTTAAAGAGCGGGTTAAAATTAGCCCGCTGAATTATCGCGTTGCTCGGATTATCGATAATCGAGAACGGCAGACCGGATTGGAAAACCGCGATTCCGGCAACTTGCCAGTTGTTCAAAACCGCTTTGGCAAAGCCCGATTCGAAGTTGTGTTTCGGAAAGTCGTAGACGCCGCTGATAACCAGACGATGTTCGCGGTTAAAATCCGACCGACCGCGATTCGTGCGCCAGTTGTACTGGTCGCCCGCGACGTTCGTCAGTTCGTTGACCGCCGCGCCCGAATAGTAATCAATCGATTTTCCGAACGTGTAAGCCGCCAGAAACTGCAAGCCGCTCGAAAAACGTTTGGTCAGAGACGTTTGCAGTGAATTATAGGTGGAAAGCGAAGTCGTCTGAATCTGCTGAACGCCGCCGGTGACGTTTTTCAGATTAGAAATTATCGTGCCCGGGTAAGGCGAGACAAAAGTATTCGCCGTGCGGTTGTAAACCGGCTGATTCGGGCTGATGACCTGCAAAAGATGCGTCCCTTTGTTGCCGACATAACCGATGTCCCAAACAAAATTTTTCCAGAAACCCCATTGCAAACCGAAATTAAACTGCTGCACGTAGGGCGTTCTGAGCTGCGGGTCGACATAAACACCGGCAATCGGCACGCCGACGAGCGGCGATAATGGCGAGAGCGGCGAAGGAATATTCGGCACGACCGGAAATTGCGAAGGCGTCGGCAGCGGGATAAACGGGTCTGCCGCCGTTCGCAAAACACCGGGAAGTCCGATGCCGAGCGCAAAATACGGATAGTTGAAAAGCTGCGTGTTGGCATAGCGCGTCGAAATGCGGTCGTAATAAATTCCGTAACCGCCGCGCAGAACCATATTCAGTTTTTCATCCAAAACGTAAGCAAAACCGACGCGCGGCGCGAAGTTGTTTTTATCGACCGGCACGAGCGTTTTTTCAACCGTCGGAACGCCTGCTAAATTTCCGCCTTCAGCCTGTACGAAACCGTTTGGCGCGCCTGCCGGCGAAGCCTGCGTCCCGATGCGAATCTGGTCGAATAAAAGATTGACGAGCCGACCTTGATTTTCGACCGGCAGACCGTATAAATCGTAGCGCAAGCCGAAATTCAGGGTCAGCCGCGAATTGATTCGCCAATCGTCCTGAACGAAAAAGTTCGAGTCTTTGACCTTGTAATACCGGTCGAAAACGCCCGAACCGATGAGCGAAGTGCCGGTGCCGGTCAGAAAGTTATTAAAGCTCGAATAAATAATCTGCCCGCGCGAAAACGCATTGAAATAGAACTTTACCTGCGAATAGCGGAATTCGCCGCCGAATCGCAAGCGATGACTGCCTTTCGTGACCGAGAGAACATCGTTAAAGTTGTAGCCGTTAATGCGCGAAGACTGGTCGGATAAAGGTGCCGAACCGAAGAAAAACTGCGCGTCCGCGCCGGCAAACTGGAGAGTCGGCGCACCCGGAAAGAGGGAAGCGAGCGGGCTCGTGATGCCGAGCTGGGCGGCTGTAAAAGGCTCTTCCGGGACGCTCGTCACGCGCAGCCGGTTAAAGCCGAAACGCGCCTGATTAACGATATTCGGAGAGATGATGTAATTATCGGTGATTGAATAAAGTTTCTGTTTGATAGTCAAATCGCCGCCGAAACCGACGAGCTGCTGCGTGCCGTTGCCGAGACCGGCAAAGTTGTAATTCGCCTGAATCGTCGGGTTGTCGGCGATGAAAAATTTTGCCGAAAGATTGTGATTATCACTGAATATAAAATCGCCGTTCGCGTTGAATTGATTTTCCTTGAAACGCGAAACGCCGGATTGCGGCACCGTCACGGCGCACAGGTTAACGTTGACCGCCACGCAGCCGAACGGGCGCGCGGTCGCTCCCGAAGACGGAATCGCAAATTGTCCGCCCGGCAGGCGCGCATTCAAAATTGCCAGCGAAACCGCGCTGATGGTCGCCGGATTGGCAACGCCGAAAGCCGCCGCGAGTCCTGCCGTCGTGCGGTTGGTGTCGGTTAAACCGAGCGGGATAGCCGGTGAAGTTAAGCTGTTGGTCAGCGAATAGCCGTTTCGCTCGTTGGTTCCCTGGTAAGAGCCGAAAAAGAAAACGCGGTCGCGGATGACTCTGCCGCCCAAAGTTGCGCCGTACTGGTGGCGGCGAAATTCCGGTCTTTCCAAACCTCTGCCCTTTATAAAAGGCTCGTTCGCCGCAAGGCTTTTGTCACGCAGAAAATAATAGACGTTGCCGCGAAAATCGTTTGAGCCGCCGCGCGTTACGGCTTCGACGTTGCCGCCCGCGTTGCGCCCGTTCGAAGCGTCGTAGAGCGAGGTCTGGACGACGAATTCCTGCAGCGAATCGGTCGCCGGAACGGCAATGTTCGGGGTCGAGTTCGTGCCGATCGAGTTGGCGTCGACGCCGTTGATGCGCACCGAATTCGAAGTCGTGCGCTGACCGTTAACCGAAATCGTCGCGTCGCCGCGCCCGAGCTCGGTCGTGTTCGAGACGGACGACTGCGCGCCCGCTTGCAAGGTTAAAAGCTGCTGAAAATTGCGCGTCGGCAGCGGCAATTGGCGAAGCGTTTCGCCTTCAATCGTTCTGCCCTGCTGCGACGTTTCGACCTGCACAAGAGGCGCTTCGACATCAACCGTGACGGTGTCGCCGCCGACTCCGAGCTGCGCATCGACAACCGTCGTCTGCGTGACGTTGACCACCGCTTCAACCTTAAAAGCCTGAAAACTTTGCGCCGTGATTTCAACCGAATATCTGCCGACCGGCAAAAGCTGGAATGAAAAATAACCTTCCTCGTTCGAGGTTCCGGTGCGGCTGGAATTCGTATCAGCCTGCGTAATCTTGACGGCTGCGCCCGAAACGACCGCGCCGTTCGGGTCGGTCACCGTGCCGCTGAGTTGTCCCGTTGTGCCCTGCGCGGATAAATTGGTCAGACCAAAAAATAACGTCAGGGCGATAAATAAAAAGCTTTTCCGAATCATCTTCACCTCCGATAAAACAATCTAAAATTAATTGCAATAAAAACGAACGTACGTTTTTGTTTATTTAAATAATTAAAAGAAACAAACTGCGTTTCTTCGGGTTTTCAAGTTTTATTTATTACTCCAAAACAAAAAATATCGGTCAGCGCGGTTATCGCTTCTTCGTCGCTTAAACCGAAATGAGAATTTCCGCCGAACAGTTTTTCGACCAGGAAATAATTGAAAAACTGCATATAAACCGCCGTGTATGCAACCGCCGGGTCAATCTCGCGGCGCACCAGACCGCTCGCTTTGGCGGCGTTAAACTCGTTGGCAAACCGCACGCGAAGCTTCGCGCTAAGCCCGTCGAACATCAGGCGAAAATGCCGGTTGTCAAATTCGAGAACGTCGATATACATCAAAAGCCAGAAGTCTTTGTGCTGGTCAATCATATCCTTAACCAGTCCGCCGAGCTTCAGAAGTCCGACGGGTTCGAGCGGCGTGTCAATTTCGGCAAAAATGTTTTTCAAACGGCTGTTTATAATTTGCAGGTAATTGCCGATGATTGACTCAAAAATCTGTTCCTTAGTCTCGTAATAATTGTATAAATTCCCGATGGAAACGTCCGCCCTTTTAGCAATGTCGCGCATCGCCGTCGCGTGAAAGCCGTGGTTAATAAACAAATCCTTAGCGGCTGACTCGATAATCGATTTCTTTTCGGCGATGACTTCCTGGCTAAGTTTCGGCATAAAACGAACGAACGCTCATTTTTATAATATAAAAACCGGCAGGCTGTCAATCGAAAAACAAAAAAGTCGAAGAAATTTTTCGTTTCTTCGACTTTTTTGTTCTCAAACTGGAGGCTTCAGACTTAACCGCAACACAAGCTGAAATTGCTACCGTTGCTTCGTTCCCGATCTAGCGGGTTCACAACTCAAACCTTGTGCGGAGCCTGAAGCCATAAGAATCAAATACGAATTTCAAATTAATTTCTTGAATTCGTAATTTGAAATTCGTAATTCGTTTTCTGGCGGAAAGGGTGGGATTCGAACCCACGGAACCCGTTAAGGCTCACAGCATTTCCAATGCTGCCAATTCAACCGCTCTTGCACCTTTCCTAAATTGACAAACAATAAATTAATCTTCGCCGACGATGGGCGGTTCGTCCGGTCTTTCGCTCGATAACCACGAATAAAAAAATCCCGCCGCGATTGCTCCGATAATCGGCGCGACCCAGAACAGCCAGAGCTGCACGAGCGGCGTGCCGCCGACAAATACCGCAACGCCGGTGCTTCGTGCCGGGTTAACCGATGTATTTGTTATCGGAATTGAAATCAGATGAATGAGCGTTAACCCGAGTCCGATCGCAACCGGTGCAAAACCGACCGGCGCGCGTTTATGCGTCGAACCCAGGATTATTACGAGAAACGCGAAAGTCAGTACAATTTCGGCGACCAAAGCGGCGAACATTGAATAACCGCCCGGCGAAAACGCATCAAATCCGTTAGTGGCAAATGCACCGGCTTTGGCGGCGTTGATGGCAAAGCCGGCTTTACCGCTTGCTATTACATAAATAATTCCCGCGCCGGCAATCGCGCCGACAACCTGTGCTGCCACGTAAGGCAGAATTTCGGAAGCCGGAAATCTTTTACCTGCCCATAGTCCAAACGTCACCGCCGGATTAAAATGAGCGCCCGAGATATGTCCGACGGCATAAGCCATCGTCAAAACGGTCAATCCGAATGCAAGCGCTACGCCTGCAAAACCAATACCGAGTTGTGGGAAAGCCGCTGCGAAAACAGCGCTGCCGCATCCACCCAACACCAACCACAGCGTTCCGACAAATTCGGAAGCCAGCCTTTTTACCAGTGGCATAAAGAAAATCTCCTTTTGATTAAGGTTAACTAGTAACGGGTCGTTTAGGTGGATTATTAATTATAATTTTTCAAATATCAAGTAAAAAGAGCGGAGAGGGTGGGATTCGAACCCACGGTGCCCGTTAAGGCACAACAATTTTCGAGACTGCCCGATTCAACCGCTCTCGCACCTCTCCGCACGAGCGAATTTTCAATTTTACGGAGTGGGACGGAAAATTTCAAGTCTGCTCTGCGTTTATCTTTCCCGATTTTTGAAAATCGCGTTTTTTTCGGAAGAAATTCTGCACCAGCCCGCGGCATTCGGCTTCTAAAACACCGGCGACGATTTCGATTCGATGGTTCAATGACTCGTTGTCGCAGATATTGAAAAGCGTTCGCACGGCGCCGAATCTTTCATCCGCCGCGCCGTAGACGAGTCGACGGACGCGGGCGTTAACGAGCGCGCCGGCGCACATCGCGCACGGTTCAATCGTCGTGTAAATGGTTGTATCGACCAATCGGTAATTATGAATCAGCGCCGAGGCTTCGCGCAGAACGAGGATTTCGGCGTGCGCGGTCGGGTCCGTTTCGGTGATGGTGCGGTTACCGGCGACCGCTAAAATTTTGCCTTCCGCGTCAATCAAACAAGCGCCGATCGGAACTTCGTTCAATTGTTCGGCTTCGAGCGCGGCACGAATTGCTGCGCGCATCCAGATTTCGTCCAGTTCGGTCATCGCAGGAGAATTTTAGCGAATGTGCGAAACAATGAAAAATCGACGCCGAAGAAATTTTGCGAAAATCTTGCAACAAGTTTGCGAAAGTGATTAAATTTGAATTGGCAGAGCAAGGGGTTCAAATTTGAAAATTCTTTCCCCGAAAATCTATGAAAGACGAAGTTCGGTTTGATAATTTCACGACCGAAGAAGACATACACATCAGCCGCTTACCCGCCTCTTTCCAATCACTCGCCGAAGAAGTTCGGGTACGCAGCCAGAAGCCGAAATCGACGCCGATAACGATTGCCCAGAAGCTTTCGCCGTCGGAATTCAACACGGCGATGGTGCATTTTTATCGCGGCGAGGTGCAGCGCTCGAACGTCTGGCGCGGGCGGCTTGACGCGACGACGAACTGGGCGGTGATTACGGCGGGCGCAACGCTCTCGTTTGTTTTCTCGTCGCCGGACAACCCGCATTTCGCGATTCCGATAAATTCGATTCTGGTGACGATTTTTCTTTTTATGGAAGCGCGTCGTTATCGTTATTACGAGGTCTGGGCAAACCGCGTGCGCGTGCTCGAAACCGGCTATTTCGCGCCGATGCTTTCGCACCGGACGATTCCGCCCGACAAGGAATGGGCTGACCACATTTCGGCGGATTTGATAAACCCGCATTTTACAATCAGCATCTGGGAAGCGCTCGGACGCCGTCTGCGCAGCAATTACCTGTGGATTTTTATTCTGCTCGCGCTGAGCTGGACGCTGAAAGTTTATATTCACCCGTCGCCGATTATGACGAACGCGTCGAACTACACGCCGACCGAAATATTCTTGCAGCGCGCGTCCGTCGGGCTTGCGCCGGGCTGGTTTGTCGTGCTCGTCGGATTTCTTTTTAACGCGTCGATTATTTTTATCGCGTTCGGCACGCTGAAATTAAGGGACGCATCGAGCGAAGTGCAGCCGCTCGAAGATTTCGAATGGCATCCGCTTCGTCAGGTTTCCGACTGGGCGGAGAGCAGTCTGAAAAAGCGAAACACCATCCGCCGCGCCAAAAGAGCGCGCCAGCGCGTGCGCTCGATTCACAAAACCGAAGGTTAAAGTGGAAAAGCGAAAGGTGAAAAGGTGAAAAAGTTTGGTTGATTGTAATTCAACCCGGCTTTTTCCCTTTTCCCCTTTTTCCCTTTTCCGCTTTTTTTGATAATTTTTGATAGAGAATATCTTTCAAAAAGGAGAATCTTTTATGTCGCGAGTTAGAATGAGAGATCGCGCGCACGCGCTTGAAGGCGAATATTTTCTGCGGCAGGAAAAAAAACTTGTCGAAAAACTGAAGGAAAAACTCGCCGCCGAACAGGCGGAGGCTTCAAAGCACGAATGCCCGAAATGTCACGGCAAGCTGGTCGAATCGACGTTTCATAATATTTCCGTTGAAGTCTGCAACAACTGTCACGGCGTGTGGCTCGATGCGGACGATTTGGAACAAATCGCGCAGCACGAAGAACATCATGGAAGCTGGTTCGGACGTTGGTTCGAGTAGCTTCAACGGGCGAACGGAAATGGCTTTGGCTTTTATTCTCGAAGGCGGTTTCAGCGACCGCCGGGTCGAAATGCGGTCAATCCGCTAAATTTATAAAAAAACAACAGGAGAGCAATTATTTTATGCCGCTTGAATTAGATGACAGAGGAAGAGCACTGGAAAACGAATATTTTCGCAACAAGGAAAAAGAATTACTTGAAAAAATGAAGGCAAAGCTTCAATCCGTCGAAGCGAAGCCGACCGCGCTGCAATGCCCGAGAGGCGACGGAACGCTGCACGAAACGAATTTTGAGAACATTAAAATCGAAGTTTGCGATACGTGTCACGGCGTCTGGCTCGACGCGAGCGAGCTGGCGCAGGTGACGCACAAGGAAGAAGGCTGGTTCGATAGATTTTTCGGTTAAGTCGGGAGAAAAAAAATGAAGCACTTGAGAAATTTCGCGTTTGCCTTTGTGGTTTTCGCGCTTTCGGTTACGGTTTTCGGACAGAAGACGCAAATCAGGCAGGTCATAACCAAAGCGCCTGTTCAAACTTCGGCTCCGTGGCAGGAGCTGAAACTTGCCAGTAAATTGACGGCGCGCGAAATGCCGTACCGTGTTATTCTGCCGAAAAATTATGATTCGGCTAAAGAATCCAGATTTCCGGTGCTTTATCTTCTTCACGGTTTGACCGGACATTTCGATAATTGGACAGACAAAACAAAGCTCAAAGATTACGCCAACAGCTACGATTACATTATCGTCACGCCCGAAGGCAACGACGGCTGGTACACGGACGCCGCAAATGTGCCGAACGATAAGTACGAAAGTTATATTACTCAGGAATTAATTCCCGAAATCGACGCCAAATTTCGCACGCTTGCAGACCGCGACCACCGCGCGATTGCCGGACTTTCGATGGGCGGCTACGGTTCTTTGAAATTCGGTTTGAAGTTTCCCGATAAATTCTCGGTCGTCGGCTCATTCAGCGGCGCGCTCGGCGCGGCTTCGTGGACGGTCAAAAATCTCGGCGCGCTTTCCGGCTGGAAGGCGCTCACCGATTCTATCGCGAACGTTTACGGCGCGGACGAAAGCCCGACGCGGCGGGACAACGACATTTACAAAATCGTCCGCGAAATGTCGCCCGAAAAGGCTAAAGTCCTGCCGTTTATGTATGTCGATTGCGGCACGGAAGACGGTCTGATTCAGCAGAACCGCGATTTTTCGGCGCTGCTCGTGGAAAAGAAAATCCCGCACGAATTTCGAGAGCTGCCCGGCAAACACGACTGGATTTTCTGGGATTCGCAAATTCAGGAATTTCTGCGCGTGTCGCAGAAATTCATAAAATAATTTTAACCGCCGAGGACAGGAGAGGACGTAGAGAGCTATCTTTTTTAAACACTCTGCGTTCTCTCCTGTCCTCTGTGGTAAATTTGTATTTATGCTCAATTTTGCTATCGAAACGGCGCGCGCGGCGGGACAGATTTTGCTCGAAAAGTACGGGCGGAAGATAAATATCTCGAAGAAAGGCGACATCAATCTGGTGACGGAAGCCGACCTTGCCTCGGAAAAGCTCATCATCGAGCGCATCCGCAGTTATTACCCGAAACACGCTATCTTGGCTGAAGAATCCGGCAACGCCGTACTTTTGGACGGCACGAATAAATTTAAATGGATTATCGACCCGCTCGACGGGACGACGAATTTCGCGCACGGTTACCCGTGTTTCTGCGTCACAATCGCGCTCGAACACGACGGCGAAATCGTCGTCGGCGTGACGTTTGACCCGACCCGCAGCGAGCTTTTCGCGGCGGAAAAGGGAAAGGGCGCAACGCTTAATAACAAACCGATTCGCGTTTCGGAAACCGAATCTTTGAGCGAAGCGCTCATCGTCACGGGCTTTCCGTACAATTTCAAAGAAAAAGCGAATTTCGGGCGGCACTTAACGGATTTTCTGCTTCATTCGCGCGGCGTCCGGCGCGACGGCTCGGCGGCGATTGATATGGCTTACGTCGCCTGCGGGCGGTTCGACGGCTTCTGGGAAGAAGGCTTAAACCCGTGGGACGTGGCGGCAGGGTATCTTTTAATCGAAGAAGCCGGCGGGCAGGTAACATTTTACAACGGCGACCGTTACGACATCTATTCACCGCCGATTGTCGGCTCGAACGGGCTCATTCATCGCGAAATGCTTGAAGTTCTTAAATAGTCCCAAAAGTCCCAGGTCGCAAGCCCCAAGTCGTAGTTTTGGGGCTTTGGGTATTGAGACTTGAGACTTTTAAGGAACAAACGCCGAAGGGATTGATAAATCGCCGGGCTGACCGAAGTTTGAGATGCCGACCGTCGCGTTCGAGCTTCTCAGCCAGTACCAATCGTGCGAAGCGGCGCGGAAAATGCCGATGTCGGTTTTGCCGTCGCCGTCGAAATCGCCGAGCATCGGAACGTCGTCCGGCAAACCCCACGAAACGAACAGCGCGGACGAATCGGAGCTTTTCAGGATATAAAAATCCGGCTGATTCGGGTCGCTCGTCCCGCGAAAAACGCACGGGTCGGTTTTGCCGTCGCCGTCAAAATCGGCGGCGCACGGTCTGTCGGTCGAGATGCCGAACGGGAAAGCGACGTAAGAATTTGTCGCGCTCATAAAAAGATGCCAGTCGCCGGTCGAAGGACGATAAACCGCCAAATCGCCCATCCCGTCGCCGTCAAAATCGCCGACCAGCGGCTGGTCGCCGTTTTGTCCGAACGCGCCGGCGGCGAATTGATTGCCGAGACTCCTGAGTTCATACCAGACGCCGTCCGCCGGACGCCAGACCGCGATGTCGGCGCGCCCGTCGCCGTCGAAATCGTTCGGCACCGGAACATCGCCCGCCAAACCGAACTGGACAGTCGTCACCGAGCCGTTAAAACTGTTCAAAATCCACCACACGCCGTCGCGATAAACCGCCAAATCCGTCTTGTTGTCGCCGTCAAAATCCGCCGGGGCGAGGCGGTCGCCGCTCAAACCCCAGTTGGTCGAAACGGTCGTGCCGTTTGATGTCAGAGTCGCGTTCCAGGTGCCGTTTGACGGGCGAAATGACGAAACTTCGCTGCGCCCGTCGCCGTCGAAATCAAAATTGGCGCGGTTGACGCGCGTAATCACGATGTCGTTTCCGTCGCCGCCCTGGTACGTGATGCGAAAAGCCGTATTGAGCGCGCCGCCGAAAACCGCGCCTTCCGGCGCGTTGAGAAACGTTCCGTTTATGGCGTCCGTCCCGTCGTTTTTCAAAATCGTTAACGAATCGCCGATTGCCGGGCGAAAGCCGTTCCACGGAATCGGCGCGAGCCGGGCGTTGTTCAAATTAACCGTGCCGGTAACGTTCAACTGGTCGTAACCGTTCGCGCCCGCGGTCGTGCCGCCGATTTTGCAGGCATACGCGCCGTTGGCGGTAAATGTTAAATTTGCGGTGTTCAAGATTCCGGTCGGCGAAGTCAAAGTTCCGGCGCTGATTGCGCCCTGTGTGACATTGACCGTGCCGACCGTGCCCGTGCCGCCGAAACCGCTCAAGCCGAGAGTCCCGGTCGTCACGTTCGGGTTGTTGACCGTGACGGCGCTGTTCGGAATACTGGCATCGACCACGAAAACTCCGTTCGTGACGTTAATCGCGCCGCTGTAGCCGCTCGCCGAAGCCAGCAGGCAAGCGCCCGCGCCGTTCTTTGTAATCGTGCCAGCGCCGGAAATCAAACCGATGCCGAAGCTGCCCGTCCCGTCGAGCGTCAAACCCGCGCCGCCGACCGAAAGCACGGCAATCGTCGTCACGGAAGCCCCGTTTGCCGTCAAAGTTTGTCCGCCGCTCAAAGAGATTGCCGTGTTGATTGCCTGTGTTCCGCTCGTGACGGTCAGGCTGTTGGCGAGTCTGAGCGGGTTTCCGCCAATCGTGTAGCTGCCGTCAATCGTGATGGAATTAAAATTGGTCAGCAGAAAGAAATTGTTGTTGGTCGCGAACTGTGTTGCGGCTGCCGGAAAAACCAAATCGTCGTTAGCGACGGGCGCAATGTCGTTTACCCAGTTCGCAGCGGTTGTCCAATTGGCGTCAGCGCCCGCGCCGCCGTCCCACGTTTTGACGGCTGAAAAAGCGCTTGTCGGGAACAAAAATACGAAAACGAGAACGAGTATTTTATTCATAATTTTACGACCTGAATTGCCCGTGTTTGATAGTTTTTCGACTGCGAATTTAGCACAGAATTAAACGGGTTGGCAATGCGACTTTAATTCAACCAATGCGTTTTCGTTTTGCTTATGGTAACCTTAGAGACTTGCAAAATCGCAAATCGGAAATTTAAAATCAAAAATAATTATGGCTTGGTTTCGCAGAAACAAACCAAAAATCGAAGGACAGAGCGAAGACGAGGAACGCAAAGTTTTGACCGAAGGCATTTTCGTCAAATGCCCCGAGTGTGAAAACGCGCTCTACAAGCGCGAGCTGCTTGAATCGCTGCAGGTTTGCACGCATTGCACGTATCATTTTCGGCTGGGCGCGCGCGAACGGCTCGACACTTTGTTCGACGACGGGTGTTACGAAAAGCTCGATGAAGAAGTCACTTCGAGCGACCCGCTCGGATTCGTCGATTCAAAGCCTTACAAAGAGCGCATCGAAGCGGCGAAAAAATCATCGGGTTTACCCGAAGCGATTGTTTCCGGCAAAGGAATGGTCGGTGGTTTTTTAACCTACGCGGGCGCGATGGATATGTTGTTTATCGGCGGTTCGATGGGGTCGGCGGTCGGCGAAAAAATCACGCGGCTCATCGAGCGCGCAATCGACACGCGCGGCGCGGTCGTTATCTACGCCGCTTCGGGCGGCGCGCGTATGCAGGAAGGCACGTTTTCATTAATGCAGATGGCGAAAATTTCCGCCGCGCTCGCGCGACTGCACGAAGCGGGTCTGCCGTTTATCTCAATTCTGACCGACCCGACGACGGGCGGCGTGACGGCGAGCTTTGCAATGCTCGGCGATGTGAATCTGGCTGAGCCGAAAGCCTTAATCGGGTTTGCCGGACCGCGCGTTATCGAGCAGACGATTCGCCAAAAACTGCCGAAAGGCTTTCAGCGCTCGGAATTCCTGCTCGAACACGGGATGATTGACCGCGTTGTTGACCGCCGCGAAATGCGGCAGACGATTATTCGGATGCTCGACTTTATGATGAACGCGGAAACTAAATAACGTGAGTATTGGATAAGAAAATTACGAATTGGAGCGCGGTCGGCTCGTCCGCCAGCGTTTGAAAAACGCTCAACAACACTTCGATCTCCATGAAAGTTGACGCAAAGCGAAGCGTTTTTACGCCGCTTTGCAGCGTGGCGGACGAGCCGACCGCGCTCCAGTCTTATCCAATACTGACGTTAAATAACCTGCATTAACGAATAAAAATTTTTTAACGCAAAGGCGCGACAGCGCAGAAGGACTGAGAATTTTAGCCTTTCTGCGCTTTCAGCGCCTTTGCGTCGAAATTAGCCCGATTAATTCGTTTTCTTCGTCTTCGCAAAATCTCCGGCTTTGAAGATTGAAATCTTGTCGGGAGTCATGTATTTCTTCATCGCCGCGTTGATTTGTTCGGGCGTTAGCGCCAGAACTTTCTTTTCATAATCGGCGTCCCACGCAAAGGTTCTACCGAGAAACAGGTAATTCGCCAGACTGTTGGCGAGGTTAGTATCAGCCGCGCGAAGGCGCTGGCGCGAAAGCATAAAGCCCTTCTTTGCTTCTTCGATTTCCTGCGTCGTGAAACCTTCGGTGATGATTTTTTGTATTTCTTCCTTAAATGCCGCTTCAAGCTTTGTAACGTTTTCCGGCGCGTAAATCGCGTTTGCGAAAAACGTTCCCGATTCGTCCAAAGAACCGACGCCGATGCCCGAACCGACACCATAGCTCAAGCCTTCTTTTTGCCGGATGCGTGTGGCAAGGCGCGAATTCAAAAATCCGCCGCCGAGCATAAAATTGCCGAGCACAATCGCCGGGTAATCCGGATTGTCGTCGCGCATTTTGACGTTCATGCGCGCCCAGAAAAACGCGTTTGCCTTGTCGGGCGTTTCGAAAGTTTGGTTGACTGCCGGCACGTCGAAATATTCGCTCGGCACGCGCTCGAACTTTTGCGGGC
Source organism: Pyrinomonadaceae bacterium (assembly GCA_036403375.1). GTDB lineage: Bacteria > Acidobacteriota > Blastocatellia > Pyrinomonadales > Pyrinomonadaceae > JAFDVJ01. Next base: position 24,337 of record DASWRC010000255.1, on the reverse strand, counting down.
TTTTCCAGTTGCCGAAAAGCTCAGTGGCGAGCGTCGAGATTTCTTTCGCGTCGAAATCGCCGACAACCGCCAGCTCGCCGTTCGAAGCGCCGTAAAAACCTTTATGAAACGCTTTGACCTCTTCCAAAGTTACGGCTTTGACGTCGGCAATATTTTCGTCCAGCGATCCCGAATAGCGAAGGTCGCCTTTCGGATAGCGGTTAAAATGCAAGCCCGCCGCCGTAATCGCGACCGAAGTCGGCTCGTTGCGGTTGTTTTCCAGGTTCGTTAAAGTTTCCTGTTTTAAGAGGTCGAATTCGTTTTGCGGGAACACCGGTTCGCGCAGAATTTCGGCGACGAGTCTTAAAACCGCCGGCAGATTTTGCCGCGTCGTTTCGATATTGACGAAGGCGCTCGTCGCGCCGCCCGAGACCGAAACCTGCGCTTTGAGTTTATCGAATTCGTCCCTGATTTGCTGGCGCGTATGCTTCGCGGTGCCGCGCGTCAGAAGCTGTCCGGCAAACTGCGCCGCCGAGGCGCGATTCATCAGACTTTTCGCGTCGCCGAACCGCAGCGTCAACCGCGCGAAAACCGCGTCGCCGCGATTTTCTTTCGGCAGCAGAGCGACTTTCAAACCGCCGATGGTCGAACGCGTGGTACGCGTTTCGATGTTCGCCGGAGATGAATCGAACGCCTCGCCGGCAGCGATTAATTCGCCGCCTTTGTAATCTTTGACGAGCGCCAGAATGTCGTCGTCCGTGACGCGCGGAATCTCGGCGCGGTCGGGCGTCGCGGTCGGAATAAATTGCCCGACGGTGCGGTTTTGACTTTTGAAATAGCTCCGCGCAACGCGCTGCACGTCAGCCGCCGTGACGGCTTTGACGCGGTCACGCTGGATGAAAAACAAGCGCCAGTCGCCGCGCGCGATGTAATCGCTCAAGCCCAGACCGATGCGGTTCGGGTCGTTTAACGTCAAATCGGTGTTTTTCAAGTAAGCCGTTTTGGCGCGTTCCACTTCTTCCGTGGTCGGCGGTTCCTTCGCGAAATTTTCAATCGTGTCTAGAAGGCTCTCGCGCGCCGCGTCGAGCGAGGCGTTTTTATCGACGACCGCGCCGAACATCATATAGCCCGGCTCTTTGAACGGGAAATTGAGCGGAAAAGCCTGCACCGCTTTTTTAGTTTCGATAAGTGACTTGTAAAGTCTGCCCGAGGGCGGCGCGGTCAGAATGCTTTGCAGAACTTCCATCACCGCCATATCCGGATGCGAATCGGGCGGAACGTGATAACCGGCGGCGACGAACTGTATATCGCCGACGCGCCTGACGGTAACGGTGCGCTCGCCGTCCTGCGTCGGTTCGAAGGTGTAGTTTTTCTGCAAAACGCGGTCGGGTTTCGGAATCGCGCCGAATTTTTGATTGATTAAACCGAGCGTTTTCGCTTCGTCGAATTTTCCGGCGACGAGCAGAACGGCGTTGTCCGGCTGATAATATCTTTTGTAGAACGCCTGCAAACGGTCAATCGGCACGTTTTCCACGTCCGAGCGCGCGCCGATGGTGTCTTTGCCGTAATTGTGCCAGTCAAAAGCAATCGACATCAGCTTTTCAATCGTTATGCCGGTCGGGTCGTTTTCGCCCGATTCCATTTCGTTGCGAACGACCGAAAATTCCGAATCCAAATCCTTTTTGGCAATGTATGAATTAACCATCCGGTCGGACTCCAAATCGAGCGCCCAATCGAGATTTTCGTCCGTCGCGGCGAACGTTTCAAAATAATTCGTCCGGTCATACCACGTCGTGCCGTTCGGCGAGGCACCGCGCGACGTTAATTCCTGCGGAATGTTTGCGTGTTTCGGCGTGCCTTTGAAAACCATGTGCTCCAGAAGGTGCGCCATCCCGGTTTCGCCGTAGTTTTCATGGCGCGAGCCGACGAGGTAAGTGATGTTGACGGTTATCGTCTGTTTCGTCTGGTCGGGAAAAAGCAGCACCCGCAGACCGTTCGCGAGCCGGTATTCGGTAAAGCCCTCGACCGACGCCGAGCGCGTCACGCCGCTCGGCAGATTAGCGCCCTGCGAAAAGCTGCCGGCGACGAGACTTAAAATGAGTAAAGGTAACAAAAACACCTTTAGTGTTAATCGAAAATTCATATTTTGCCTCCGTGTTTTTAGGTTTTGAATATTATGCCTAAAATTGATAAATAAGTGAATTGCAGTGCATTCCGGCACCGACCGAAGCCATAACGGCAATCTGTCCTTTTTTTATTTCAAAGCCGTCCAACCGGTTTTTTCTCACTAAATCGAGCATTGTCGGGATGGTCGCCACCGACGTGTTTCCCAAAAATTCAATCGTCGTCGGGATTTTACCCGCAAAAAAACCGGCGGAAACCTCGTAAATTTCGCCCAGATTCTTCGCAATCGCTTCGAGCATTTTCGCGTTTGCCTGATGAAAAAGAAATAAATCGACGGCTTGAATATTCAAGCCCGCTTTATCTAAAGTCTTTTTGATGATTTTCGGAACCCAGGCAGTCGCGTATTTGTAAACCTCACGACCGTTCATATGAAAATAACACGAACCCGCGAGGTCTTTGTTGCACGATTTTCCCAGATAAATACTGCCCAAATCTTCCTGCGCGTGCGAATAGGTCGCATACGCCAGAATTCCGTTCGCGGCTTCGGATTTGGAAAGCACGCAGGCGCCGCAGCCGTCAGCCAGAATCATCGAATCGACGTCGTGCGGGTCGAGCAGCCGCGAGGCAACTTCCAAACCAACGACCAGAACGCTTTCCGCGTCACCGCACAAAATCGCCTGGTGCGCCTGAATCAAGGCTTGCAGCCAGCCCGGGCAACCGAACAAAATATCGTAGGCGAAACACTCGTGATTCGTGCATTGCAGCGCATTTTTCAAACAGGCAGCGAGATTAGGAATGGGATGAAAATCACGTTCGCCGATAACCATATTGCCCGCGTTGTGCGCGACGATGATGCCCGAAAGCCGGTTGACATCTATCGAAGCGTCGTCAATCGCATTTTGCGCGGCGCGCGTCATCAGGGGAATCGAATCTTCGTCGAAAGGCACGTAACGACGTTCGCGGATGCCGGTTATGGCTTCTAATTTGGCAACGATTTCGCCGCTGCTTCTATCGTTTTTATTACCGTTTTTGTCGTAAAACTCGCTCGTCTCGAAATGCGAATTCGGAACTATCAATGCTGGAAGCACGCTTCCGGTTCCGGTAATAATGCTTTTCATAGCCCTCTATTTTCCTTATAAAACGTATTCTACACTCGAAAGGAACTCTGAAACAATCAAATTATCTTTTGTGTAAATTCTCGATTAGCGCCAGCACAATATCTTCGCGCCACGGACGCGCGGCGATTTGCGCCGATAAAGGCAAGCCGGCGGTCTTTAACTGGGTCTTCGTCGCCGTGTATTCAAGAACGTCGAAACTCGTTTTTCGGCTGACGGCTTCTTCCTTCTTAACTTCCGAAATTCGCGCGACGCCCGCCGGAAAACCGAGCACGTTGTAAATGAGCGTATAGGTTCCGCCCAAACCGACTTTATCGGTCGAATTATGCAAAAATGCCGGCAGCGCGCAAACCGGACTGATAATCGCGTCCAGATTTTCCTGATCCATCGCCGCCAGAAATTCGGCGCGGTAAGCCGCCTGTTTTCCCGCCCAATCGCGTATGTCTTCGATGCCGTTGCCGCCGAAATATGGAATCAGCCGCGAAACGCTTTTTTGCCCGAAAAGTTTCGCGGCGGCGTTAATCGTCTTGAGCTTAAACGGCGAAGCCTGCGCCAGCATAAACATATTTTTGAGCTGCGGCAGCGGCTTTTCGCCTTCCAGAACTTTCGAGAAAAGTTTGGCATCGTCGGTGCATAAAATGCGCAGGAAAATTTCTTCCGCCAAAGCGAGTCGCGGCGGCGCGAATTCGATAACGTCTGCTCCCGAGGATTTTAATTTTTCGACCGCTTCCAAAACTCCGCGCCGGACGGCGGGCATCGGTTCAAAAATTCCGTCCGAAAGATAATAGCCGATTTTGAGCTTTGAAACGTCAACGTTTTTATAATTTTGCAGCGGCTCGACTTTGCGCGTTTTTGCCGCCTGTTCGTTGATGATTCTCAAAAACAAATCCAAATCTTCGGCGAAATTCCCCAAAATTCCGGTGACCGCATTAATCGGACCTTCGAGCTTCGCCGTGCCGTAGCGCGTCAAATCAGGCGTGCGCCACATCGTCGGTTTTATCGAGCAAATTCCGCAAAACGCCGCCGGAAACCGGACGCTGCCGCCGATGTCCGAGCCGACGCCGACCGGCGACGCGCCCGCACCGACAATCGCGCCTTCGCCGCCCGATGAACCGCCGCAGGTAAAATCCGGATTGAGCGGGTTGACGGTTTTCCCGTAAACGCGGTTCACGCTTTCGATAAAAATCAGGAGCTGCGGCACATTGGTTTTGCCCAGCACGATGCCGCCTTCATCGGTCAATGCCTGAACGTACGCGTCCCGGTCGGTCGGTCGGTCATTTTTTCGTGCGAGCACGCCGAGCGTGCTCGGCGAACCGGGATAATCGAAACATTCTTTAATCGTAAACGGCAATCCGTGAAGCCTGCCGGGCGTTTCGCCTTTTGCGGTACGCGCGTCGGCTTCATCGGCTCGGGCAAGCGCTTCGTCGTAAAATTTCCAAACGACGGCGTTGATTTTCGGATTGACTTCCTCGATGCGGTCGATAAAATACTGCGTCACTTCGCGGCTTGAAAGCTGTTTGGTGTTGATAAGATTCAATAATTCGACCGCCGATTTTTGATGTAAATTTTCCATTTATTTTAACAAATTTTTCCTTGTCGCCAGATGATGATGCTCGACGTGATATATCGTAAAATAGAGCATTTCGCGAATCGTTAATTTGCCCAAAAGCGGATGCGGCAAAACGTATTCGTCGAGCTGCGCTTCCGAAAATTTTTCCAGTCTTCCAACTAAATCCGCAACCGCTCTCAGCAATTTGTTTTTCAAGCCTTCGCGCTCTTCGAAACCGACTTCGGGCGGCAGAAATCTACCGCTCGCTTTGCCGCCGGCGGCAAGTTTGGCGTGATAATTTTTAACGACGCTTTCGTAATCTTCCGAATCGCGGTCGGCTTTGCCGAACAATAGATGCGGGACTAATTTCGGCAATGTCAGAGCCGTCACGAGCGGCGAAACGCCGCGAATGATATGCTCGATTTGCTGCCCGGCAGTCCATTTGTCTTCCGGCGCGAACATAAAATCCTTTTCGTCCAAACCGGCGACGAAACCGGTAAATTCCTGATGATTTTCGATAAGCCGCGCCGCTATTTCTTGCTTGTTCATTTTGTTTTTTTTACACTCGAACCCGAGTCAAAAATAATGAATTTCGATGAATCGGTCAAATACCTGTACGGTTTAGGCAACGAAGTGCTGGCAATGAAGCTCGGTTTAGAGAACATCCGATTGCTTCTGGCGGCGCTCGGCAGCCAGCAAAACAGGTACTTAAAAGTCCAAATCGCCGGCACAAACGGCAAAGGCTCGACCTGTGCTTTTCTCGAAGCGATTTGTCTTCGGGCAGGAATCAAAACCGGCACAACCACCTCGCCGCATCTCGTTTCCGTCACCGAACGTGTTCGCATAGGCGGCAGGGAAATCAGCGAAACGGATTTTGCGCGGCACGCGACAATCGTCAGGGAAACGTCGGAAAAATTAGTCGAAGCGGGCGCGCTCGAAACCGTTCCGACATTTTTTGAACAGGTGACGGCGATTGCGCTAAATGCTTTCGCCGAATGTGAAATTGAATTGGCGATTCTCGAAACGGGTCTCGGCGGACGCTTTGACGCAACCACGGCGGCAAACGCGGAAATTGTCGGAATTACGCCGGTCGATTACGACCACCAGCGGATTTTGGGCAACACTTTAGCCGAAATCGCGGCGGAAAAAGCGGCGATTATTCGCGAGGATACAAAAGCGGTCATCGCCAACCAGCCGCCCGAAGCAATGAGAATCATTCTCGAAAGATGCGCTCGGTTTGGCGTCACGCCAAACTTTGCGGCGAAGGTCGATGCCGCTTACGCGAGCGAGCTATTTACGAATTCAGAACAATCTTTTTCTTCAGAACAATCTTTTTCGGATTTCGGAATTCAAATTACAAATTTTCATACTTCAAAGGCGAAATATGAAAACGTCCGCTTAAATTTGCACGGAAAACACCAGGTTGAAAACGCAAAAACCGCAATTTTGCTCGCCGAAACTTTGCAGGATTATTTCAAAATAACCGGCGAAAATATTATCGACGGCTTGGAGTCGGCAGTTCACAAAGGTCGGCTCGAATTTAACGAAAATTATCTTTTTGACGGCGCACACAATGCGAGCGGTGCGAGGGCTTTGCACGATTTTCTGAATGAATTTGTAAAATTGCCGGTCGTGATGATTTTCGGCGCGATGCGCGACAAGGATTTGTCGGAAATCGCCGAAATATTATTTCCGAAAGCCGCCGCGCTGATTTTAACGACGGTCGCCAATGAACGCTCGCAAACGGCTGAAGAACTGGAAAAATTTGTGCCCGCGGATTTCGACAAAAACAAAATCTTCATCGCGCGCAATGTTCGCGAAGCTCTCGACACAGCAGAAAAAATCGCTTCCGGACAGAATTTAATTCTGGTCACAGGCTCGCTTTATCTCGTCGGCGAAGCGCAAAAGATTTTAAGCGAAGGCGTCAAGAAAGCTGACTTTCGGGAGAATCTATGAAAAAGCTGATTTTTATACACATTTTAATTTTGGCGCTTGGGGCGGCGAGCGTTTTCGCGCAATCGAAGCAAAAGGCGGAAGTTCTAAAGGTTTCGAGCCGGACGGTCGCGACTCTGAAAGCCAAAAATATGAACCAGCTCGCCGCACTTGTTCACCCGACCAAAGGCGTGCGTTTTTCGCCTTACGGTCATATCGATAAAAAAGATTTGGTTTTCAAGGCGAACGAGCTGAAAACCTTGATGCAGAGCAAAAAAGTTTATCGATGGGGCACGCTCGATGAAAGCGACGACCCGATAAAAATGCCTTTTGCCGAATATTTCGAAAAGTTTGTTTACGATTACGATTTCGCCAAACCCGACAAAATTAACTATAACCTGAAGCAAAACAACGGGATTATGATAAACAACATCGGCACATTCTATCCGCAGGGCGTCGAGGTCGAATATTTTTTCGAAGGCACGGACGAGCGAATCTACGGCAGTCTCCGGCTCGTCTACGAGAAACAGGGACCCGCCGAGTGGTATCTGGTCGGAATCGTGCGTGATACGCCGGGAATTTAAATAATCTCGGCTGAATATTTTCGAGGCGCAAGTTTGTAAATCCAAACCTGCGCCTCTTTTTTGAAAAAAAATTACGCTTTTGAAATCAATCCCAGTTCTTGACCGATTGAATGACAAGTGCTTTAATCTCGACCAAATCGGCGTCGTAAATCAAATCTTCGTAGCGCGGATTTGCCGAGCGCAGGATGATTTTTTTTTCAAAACGAAAAAAGAATTTGACGACCAAACCGAGACACGGCAGCGCGGCGACGACGAGTTTGCCGTTTTTGACCTCAGTTTTTTCAAATTTTGTCTGGCAGATAAGCTGGTCGCCGTCCGTGATGCCCAAATCGCGAAGTGAATCGCCGCACACCGAAACCGTCACCAAGCCTTCGGTGCGCAGGCTGCCCGGCACGCTGACCGGGCGTTTGCCGCGCGGCAGAAAATCGATGATTTTACCCGCGCCGACTTGCCCGTAATCAATTAAATTAACGGTTTTTGCCCGTTTCCAATCCCTTAAAATCATGCTGCTTTTTCCTCCTTGTCAGCCGCTTCAAAAGCGTTTTGTTCCGCGACGTTCGGCTGCATCGCCAAAATTATGCCCTGAATCTTTTCGTGAATCGCCGTGCCGCTCGCGATTTCCTCGCGAACGATGGCGCGGATTTTGGCTTCGAGAATTTTTTCAAAGTTCGAGCTTTCCGGCGAAGCCGCTGCCGAATTTCCGTTCTCGCCGGTCAAAATCCAATCAACCGAACTGTTTGTCATTTTGGCAATTTTTATTAAAACATTTGTCGGGAAATCCCGCCTCTGCGACGACCAGTTATGGAGCGACGAATAATTTTCATCCAACATTTGCGCTGCTTCTTTAAGGTCTTTAGCGTTCAAAGCCTGAACGATTCGAAAGGCGATGGAATTTTCTTCTTTAATTGCCATATTGAAAATTGCATTTGACATTAGTTGTCAAAATGACTACTATTGATACTAGCAAACAATTTGATTTTTGAAAACATAAAAATTCTAGCCTGTCCGGTAAAGGGAATCAAGAAGTTTCGAAGATTCGCTTTTCCGAAATATTAAAATGTCCGGCTCGAATTTTGACGATTTATAAAAATCGAATTATTGCACCGGGCAGCGGCATTCTGTAACTGTCGGTCGCCGGCGGTGCAAGAGGTTTGCAAAAACGACTCCTGCCTTTTTGCAACTCTCCCACATTACGAACTCCCATGCCCCGAAAGACAGGCAATAGACTTCTTCTCCGATTGCCTGTCTTCCTTCCTTTTAAATTCATTCAGTATAGTTTGGTCTTGTAACTTGAGTGTTTTGGTTTTTTTGCGTTTAATTATTGTGGAATCTTAAATTTTACGGCGAAAAAAATATGCACAAATTAGTTTTAATCAGGCACGGCGAAAGCGAATGGAACAAAGAAAATCGTTTTACGGGTTGGAAAGACGTCGACCTTTCCGAAAAGGGCAAAGAAGAGGCGCACGCGGCGGGAAAATTGTTAAAAGCGGAAGGCTTTACGTTTGACGAAGCTTACACTTCGGTTTTAAAGCGCGCCATTCGCACGCTTTGGATAGTCCTCGACGAGATGGATTTGATGTGGATTCCGGAAACGAAATCGTGGCTGCTGAACGAGCGGCATTACGGCGGGCTGCAAGGCTTGAATAAAGCGGAAACCGCCGCGCAGTACGGCGAAGAACAGGTTTTAGTCTGGCGTCGGAGCTACGACGTTTTGCCGACGCTGCTCGAAGAGTCGGACGAACGCTGGATGGGCAAAGACCCGCGTTATGCGGACGTAAAACCCGAAATGTTTCCGCGCGCCGAAGCCTTGAAACAGACGGTCGAGCGCGTTGTACCGTATTACCAGCAGCAAATTGCGCCGCGCATCAAGCTCGGCAAACGCGTTATCGTCGCCGCGCACGGCAACTCTTTGCGCGCGCTCGTTAAATATCTCGACACAATTTCGGACGAAGAAATCGTGAGCCGAAACATCCCGACCGGAATTCCGCTGGTTTATGAACTCGACGAAAACCTGACGCCGACGAAAAGCTACTATCTCGGCGACGAGGAAGCCATTCGCGCCGCGCAGGAAGCGGTCGCCAATCAAGGCAAGGCGAAATAAATTTTTAATTGGTTAAGAAAGGCTTTGCACAAAAATTAAATTTTTAGCCGCGAATAACACGAATAGAATTTAATAAAGTATTCGTGCCGTTCGTGTCATTCACGGCTAACTTTAAAAATTACCTTCGCTGCCGGAAGAGGCGCGCGGCGGGCATTTTAAAGTGAAAAGGCGAAAAAGCGGCAAAGGTAAAAGGTCGGAGATTAAAATACTTCTTTGACTTTTTACCTTTTACCTTTTACCTTCTAACTTTTTATGTTTCGGCAGAAAGTCGTCTTTTTTGTTTTTATATTTGCTTGCCTGACGCCCTACGTTTCGCCGCCCGTAGCGCTCGGTTTGGGATTATTCACGGCTTTGAAAGTCGGCAATCCGTACACGCGAGCAATCGGAAAATGGACGCGCATTTTGCTGCAAACGAGCGTCGTCCTGCTCGGTTTCGGCATGAACCTCTCGAACGTCGTCAAAGCGGGCAAAGACGGCATATTATTTACGATTGCGACGATTTTCGGAACGCTCGCACTCGGCTGGCTGACCGGCAGGCTGCTAAAAATCAACGAGAAAACATCGGTCCTGATTTCTGCCGGCACGGCAATCTGCGGCGGCAGCGCGATTGCGGCGGTCGCGCCCGCGATTGATGCCGAGGGCGAAGACATTTCCGTTTCGCTCTGCACAATCTTTATTTTAAATTCGGTCGCGCTCGTCACTTTTCCGGTCATCGGTCACGCGCTCGGGTTAACGGAAAATCAATTCGGAATCTGGGCGGCAATCGCCATTCACGACACCAGCTCGGTCGTCGGCGTGAGCGCGAAATACGGTGCCGAAGCGCTGCAAATCGCAACTACCGTCAAGCTCGCACGCGCTTTGTGGATTGCGCCGGTCGCGCTGCTTTTCGCCATTCTATACGGCAAAAAAACGAGCGGAAACGCCAAAACGAAAATTGCGATTCCGTGGTTTATATTTTTGTTTCTGCTGGCGACCGTGGCGCGAACCTACGCGCCGAACTGGTTTCAGCCGAGTATTTTCGACTCGTTCGTTAATCTGGCGAAAGCCGGTCTGACCGTCACGCTCTTTTTAATCGGTTCGAGCCTCTCGCGCGAAACTATAAGAAAAGTCGGTCTAAAACCGTTTTTGCAGGGCGTTTTGCTGTGGATTGTGATTTCGTTGGTTTCCCTGTGGGCGGTTTTAAAAATTATATAGTCCAAAGTTCCAGGTCCCAAACCCCGGGTAAAAATTAAATCGACCCGGAGCTTGGGACTTGAGACACGGGATTTTTAGTGCGGTTTAAGAACAACCTTGCGCCATATTTCTTTGTCCGTGTTGAAATTGTCGTAAGCAACCGGCGCTTCCGACAATTTCATGCGGTGCGAGATGACGAACGACGGGTCGATTTCGCCTTCCTGAACGGCTTTCAGAAGTCGCGGCATATAAGCCTGCATATTCGTCTGTCCCATCTTGAAGGTTAAGCCTTTGCCGAACGCCGCGCCGAGCGGGAATTTATCCAAAAATCCGCCGTAAACGCCCGGAATCGAAACCGTTCCGCCCTTGCGGCAGCAGTAAATCGCCTGCCGGAGCGCGTGCGGTCTATCGGTCGCCAGGAACGTATAAGCTTTCGCATAGTCGAGCAGCGCGTCCACGCTCGTTCCGTGCGATTCCAAGCCGACCGCGTCGATGCATGAATCGGGACCGCGCCCGCCGGTCAAATCGAGCAGTTTTTCGTAAACTTCCTTATCGTCGAAATTGATGGTTTCGAGATTCTTGTTAGTTTGCCGCGCAAATTCAAGACGGTTAGTGTAATGGTCAATCAGGACGACTTTTTCCGCGCCCAGCATAAACGCCGATTTGACGGCGAACTGTCCGACCGGACCCGCGCCCCAGACGGCAACCGTGTCGCCCTCCTGAATATTGCAGTTTTCCGCCGCCTGATAGCCGGTCGGGAAAATGTCCGAAAGGAACAAAACCTGTTCATCTTCCAAACCGTCGGGAATTTTCAGCGGTCCGACATCGGCAAACGGCACGCGCACGTATTCGGCTTGACCGCCCGCGAATCCGCCCATCATATGCGAATAACCGAAAATGCCCGCGCCGGTAAAGCCGTAGAGCGTCTCCTGCGCTTCGGGTTTCGGGTTCGAGTTGTCGCAGCCGGAAAAAAATCCGCGCTCGCAATAGAAACAATTTCCGCAGGCAATAGTAAACGGCACGACGACGCGGTCGCCGATGTTCAGATTGGTTACACTGCTTCCGAGTTCGACGACTTCGCCCATAAATTCATGACCGAGAATGTCGCCCTGCTGCATCGTCGGAATATAACCGTTATAAAGATGCAAATCCGAGCCGCAGATGGCGGTCGACGTAATTTTTACAATTGCATCGCGCGAGTTAAGAATGGACGGGTCAGGCACGTTTTCAACGCTGACGTTGTGTTTGCCCATCCAGCATACTGCTTTCATTTTAATTTCCTCCTTGTTCGATTCTCTAAAAAACTTCTTTTTCTCTACGCATTAGCCGTCATCGTCCTAGCGTTTTCTTCGGCGATTTCCGCCTTTCTGCCTGATGGCTGACCTTCCGTTTTCATAATCAAGCCGGTTTCCATCAAGCTCTTGAAACGGCGTAAATCTTCGGCGACCTGAAGGCTCGGTTCTTCGCCGGACAGCCACGCGACCCACGAGCCGAGCTTTCCGGCGGGCGGTTCGTAAGTTAATGTAACGCGGACTTCCGTGCCGCGATTCGCGGTCGGGCGAAATTCGACGACGCCCGAATTCGGAATTTCCGAGCCTTCGACCGAATGCCAGCTGATGCGCTCGTTTTCGACTTCGCCGGTTGCTTCGGCGTCCCATTCGACCGAGTAACCGAGCGGCGCTTTCGCTTTCCAGTGCGAGCGTTTATCGTCGAGAATCGTGACCGATTCGAGGTGATTCATAAACTGCGGCAGATTTTCAAAATTGCGCCAGAATTGATAAAGCTCGGACTGCGATTTATTTATCGTGACCGATTTTTGAACATGAACGCGCGTGTTCGGGTCGGCGGCGGTCGTCTTATCGACGGCGCTGTAAACGTGGCAGTGACCGGTCGCGCCGCGATAGAGCAAACCCGTCCCGAGCAGGGACAAAACCGCGCCCGCGAGCCCGCGTTTCGATAACCCGTAAGTAATCAAACCGCTGCCGGCGATTGCCGAGACGAGCCGTTCGTTGTCGCCGACGTTGATGTTCATATCGGTCAAAAAACTCTTGATTGCCTCGGTGTTGTTGTCTTGACTTTCTTCGTGTCTTTCACTGATTTCCTGCATAAACTTCCTCCAAATTAATTTGCAAACTGTTCGTTGTTTTCGATTATTTCCTTGTCTGACAAAGCGGTCAGAATTGACGGGGCGAGCCATGATTCGCTTTCTTTACCGCGAACTTTGGCAATTCCGATGCCGCCGTTTGACGGCAAAAGCCGGTTGACGAGCGATAAAATATCAGCCGCTATTTCGGGGAACAGCGCGTTAAATTTCGCCGCGAATTTAGCCTGCGGCGAAATTATCGCTTCCGCGTCGCCGCGTTTCGTCGCCCTGACGATTTGCCGGGCGGCTGATTCGGCACTGACGGACGAAACCGGCAGCGCGTTGCTGATTGAAAAAAGCGCGTATTCTTTTTCGTTTTGTCCTTTGAAATAGGCGTTAACGTGGCTGCCCGTACGCATTAGCCCCGGGCAAACGGTCGTCACAAAAATATTTTCTTTCGCGAGTTCGATGTGCAGCGCGCTCGACAAACCGACGAGCGCGAATTTGCTCGCGCAGTACGGCGTTAAGTGCGGCACGGCGATTTTGCCGCCGATTGAAGCGATGTTAATGATTCGCCCCGTACCGGCACCGCGCATTACGGGCAGAACCGTCTGAATCATCCGGTACGGCGCCCAGAAATGGATATTCATCGCCTCTTCAAAATCCTGCTCGGTCTGCGCGCTCAAAGGTCCGACCTGTATGACGCCGGCGTTGTTGACGAGCACGTCGATCTGCCCGAAACGTATACAAACATCGCCGATTAGATGATTGATTTCTTCCTGATTAGTGACATCGCAAATCGCGTCGAAAACTTCCGCGCCGAGTGATTCCAAATCTTCTTTGGCGGCGGCTAATTCCGCGCCGTCGCGCGCGCAAATCGCGATGCGCGCGCCTTCCGCCGCAAATTCACGCGCCAGCACCAAGCCCAGCCCGCGCGAGCCGCCGGTGATAAGCACGACCTTGTTTTTGAGGTTGAAAGCGCGCCGCGATTTTCTAAAAGCGGCTAACGCCGAAAGTGCGCCGACACCGACTGCCGCGCCGAATAGCAGGGAATTTTTATTCTCAAACATAAAAGTATCGCTCCGTTAAAATAGCGTCTCAAAACGAGACAAAATAAGAATATTAAAGCTATTCGAGCAAACTCTGTGCCTGTAAAAAAAATTGAAATCGGGCGCGCGAAAGTGTTAGTTTAAACAAAATGGAGAATGAGAAAAATATACAACCCATCCGTCGGCGGCAAGAATTAAAAGGCGTTCTTGAACCGCGCCTGGTACGCAATATTTCCTTTACGGTAATTACAATCTCGCTCGTCGCGAGTACCGCGCTCTGCATCTGGGCAATCTGGCAGACGGAAGTTTACGACACGGTTTGGCGCGCGATTGCCACCTTTATGGTCGTCATCGTCGCGACGGGAATCTTCACTTTTGTGAATGAGAAATTAGGATAAATGACAAAACACTCAAATATAATTGCCACCTACACAATAATCGCTCTTTTCGCGATTCTCGGTGCTTGGCTGGTTGGTCTATTTGATAGCGCGCCGAAAGCTGAAATCAGCGGACTTGATATGTTACTCAGTTTTTTAGGCTGTCTAATTTTCTTCGGCGCATTTGTTGCTGGCTGGGTTTTTTATAGTCGAAACCGTAAGGCAATGACGAATGAAGAAAGCAGAAATTGGGAGAGCATCAGACTCGGCGGGAAAAGCTCGTATATCAAGGGTTTTGCCCTTAAACAATTATTAATAAATTCTATAATTTTTCCGGCGATTGTTTTGAAAGATTACGCCGAACACGAATCTATTATAAATTCGCTGAAAATTAATGGGGTTTTATTAATTGTCTTCAATGGATTGGGAATATTCGCGGCTTACCGATTTTGGGATTATTACGAATCGGAATTTGCCTTGAAAAACTCTCAGAAAGAGCCTGACGAACCTACTTTCATCGCCAAAAAATCCGCCTGAATCAGAGAAATATTTGTCGAAAATCCGTTCGCATTGCTTTGCCCATTTTGAATTGATAAAATATTTGTTTCGAGTATTGCCGAAATTTTTATCTGTAAGACAATGAGCATCAAATACATTTCCGTTCGCGGCGCACGCCAGCATAATCTCAAAAACATCAACGTCGAAATCCCGCGAAACACTTTCACCGTCATTACCGGTTTGAGCGGTTCGGGCAAATCTTCGCTCGCCTTTGATACGATTTACGCCGAAGGTCAGCGCCGCTACGTCGAATCGCTGTCGGCTTACGCGCGCCAGTTTCTCGACCAGTTGGAAAAACCCGACGTCGATTCGGTCGAAGGACTTTCGCCCGCGATTTCGATTGAGCAGAAAACGGTTTCACGCTCGCCGCGTTCGACGGTCGGGACGGTGACGGAAATTTACGATTATCTGCGGCTGCTGTTTTCATCAATCGGCACGCCGCATTGCCACCAGTGCGGCGCGCCGATTACGCGCCAGTCGCAGGAACAGATTGTTTCCGGCATTCTGGCTTTGCCCGAAGGCGAGCGCGTGATGATTCTCGCGCCGATTGTGCGCGGGCGTAAAGGCGAGTTTAAAAAAGAACTCGAAAAATTCGCGAAAGATTTTACACGCGCCCGCATCGACGGCGAAATGCGGCAATTGGATGAAGACATCCGGCTCGACAAGCGCAAAAATCACACGATTGAAATCGTCGTCGACCGGCTTTTAATCAAGGAAGGCGTGCGCGAACGCCTCTCGGAATCGGTCAAAACGGCTCTTAAATTAACGGGCGGCGCGGTGCTGGTTTCGATTGTCGACGGCGAGGAAAAGCTTTATTCGGAAAGCATGGCGTGCGTCAATTGCGGCATCAACATCGCGCAGCTGGAACCGCGCTCGTTTTCGTTCAACTCGGCTTACGGCGCGTGCAAACGCTGTCAGGGATTGGGCACGGTGATGGAAATCGACGCGGGCAAGATTTTGCCCGACCAATTACAGCCCGCCGGAAAAATCAAATTTTTGGACGACACCGACAAAGCCGGCGGCAAATTTCTGCAATCGGCGCTAATCGCGATTATCGACAAATTTGCGGGCGAAGACGAAAGCCTCGCGCCGCCGGACGAAACGTTTATCGGCAAAATCAAATCGAAGCTCAAGAGCAAAAGCAAATCGAAAACGGCGAGCGGCAAATTGGAAGAAACGCCGTTTGCGGATTTGCCGCCGGAAATCAAAGACGCGTTCTGGAACGGCACGAAAAAGCGCCTGACGTTCCGGCAGGGAACTTACCGCTACGAATCGGACTGGAAAGGCGCGCTCAGAACAATGCGCGAGCGGATGGAAAATCCGCCGTCCGAAAAGGTGCGCGAAGCCTTAAACGAGCTGGTCGCGCCGGTTGCCTGTCCGGCTTGTCAGGGAAAGCGCCTGCAGCCGGAAAGCTTGGCGGTGAAAGTCGGCAATCTCGGAATCGCCGATTACACGGCGCTGCCGATTGAAGACGCGGTCGAACGCTTCGACGCGATAAAATTAACCGGGCGCGAAGAAAAAATCGCCGGTCTGGTTTTAAAGGAAATCCGCGAGCGGCTGAGGTTTCTGCAAGCCGTCGGGCTTGGCTATCTGACGCTCGACCGCGCTTCGCAGACGCTTTCGGGCGGCGAAGGTCAGCGCATCCGGCTGGCGACGCAAATCGGCTCGCAGCTGCGCGGCGTTTTGTACGTTTTGGACGAGCCTTCAATCGGGCTTCACCCGCGCGACAATCAAAAATTATTGGAAACCCTGCACGAGCTGCGCGATTTGGGCAACACGGTTCTGGTTGTCGAACACGACGAGGAAACCATCGAAAAGGCGGATTACGTCGTCGATTTGGGACCGCTCGCCGGAACGCACGGCGGGGAGATTATCGCCGTCGGAAAACCCGAAGACATCGAAAACGCGCCCGAATCGATTACCGGAAAATACCTCAAAGGCGAGCTGAAAATCGAAATTCCCGAGCTGCGCCGGCTGCCGAACGGAAACCGCCTTAAAGTTAAGGGAGCGCGCGCGCACAATTTGAAAAATATCGACGTTGAATTTCCGCTCGGAATTTTTACGGTCGTGACGGGCGTTTCGGGCAGCGGAAAATCGACTTTGGTCGAAGAGATTCTTTACCCGGCGCTGTACAAATACGTTTATAAATCGGCGATTGAGCCGCTCGCGCACGATTCGATTGAAGGCTTGGAGCTGGTCGATAAAATTATCGAAATCGACCAATCGCCGATCGGTCGCACGCCGCGCTCGAACCCGGCGACCTACACCGGGCTTTTTACGCCAATCAGAGAGCTTTTCGGAATGCTGCCCGAATCGCGCGAACGCGGTTACAAGGCGGGACGCTTTTCGTTCAATGTCAAAGGCGGGCGTTGCGAAGCTTGCGAAGGAGCAGGGCTAAAAACAATCGAAATGAATTTTCTGCCCGACGTATACGTGACCTGCGACGTGTGTCGCGGCGCGCGCTACAATCGCGAAACGCTGTCGGTCAAATACAAAGGTTTGTCGATTGCCGACCTTCTCGACACGACGATTGAGGACGCTCTGCCGATTTTGGAAAACATTCCGCAAATCAAGCAAAAGCTGCAAACTCTGCTCGATGTCGGGCTTGGTTACATAAAAATCGGGCAATCTTCGACGACGCTTTCGGGCGGCGAAGCGCAGCGCATCAAATTGGCGAAAGAACTCTCGAAACGCGCGACCGGCAAGACGATTTACATTATGGACGAACCGACCACCGGACTTCATTTCGCCGACGTTCACAAATTGCTCGACGTTTTGCAAAGACTGGTCGATACGGGCAACACGGTCATCGTCATCGAACACAATCTGGACGTCATAAAAAGCGCCGATTACGTCATCGATTTAGGACCCGAAGGCGGCGAACAGGGCGGCAAAGTCGTCGCCACGGGAACGCCCGAAGAAGTCGCGCGCGTGAAAAAATCGTACACCGGACAGGCTTTGAAGCCGGTTTTGAAGTAAGAGTGTTTGCCGAAACCCGCACGATGGTCGAGGTTTATAGAACCGTTCGACAATTTCGACTACCGTGCGGGGTTCCGGCATCCTGCTTCGAATCAATACAAATTTTAATCTTTCGCTTTCCAAAAATTTCGCCAAAAACTCAATTTTTTCAGTTAATTGCCAAAAGGCACACGGCTTGCTTTTATAAACGGCAATTACAATTTGAGCAAGACATTTTGTTTTGATTTCGGACGAATTCGGAAGATGGGCAAAAAGTAGCGGGAAGAAAGCAAAGCCGAATGTCTTGCTCAAGCTTTTTAGAAAGGAGAAAGATTATGGCAAACACATTTGGACAAAAATCGGCTGACGACAGCGCCTGGAAAAATAATAAAGAACTGAATCCGCAGGAAAATTCATCCGTCACGAACGAAGCGACGAATGACAATGACGGAATGTACGATTCGGCGTGGCGACCGGCTGACGAGCCGCTCGAAAGCCCGACAAACTCGGAATTCGACGATTCGGAAGCGAAAAAGCGCGATTCGAATATCGAGACCGATTCGCCGGGACTCAACCCGCACATTGCCGAATAATTCGGAAAAAAGTATAGTTCATATTTGATAAATAAACCGCCGCAATGCGGCGGTTTATTTATTTGGCGGAAATTATGAAAAAACTGTTTATTTCGACTCTGCTTTTTATACTGGCGGCGGCGTCCGGCGTCGCGGCGCAATGGTCGGATGACGGGAAATTAAACGTCTGGACTTCCGCCGCCGTTTCGCGGCAGAACAAGAACAGCAAGGCGACGCCGTATCTGAAAGATGTTCGCGTGGCGAAGAACAAGGGCTTTGACCGCGTAGTTTTTGAATTCCGGGGCGATATTCCGCACTACCGGGTCGAATACACGAAGCCGCCGATTTCCGGCACGGCGGACGAGGAAATAAAGGTCAACGGCAAATTTTTCGTTTACGTCAATTTGCACTCGCTCCCTTACCCGGACGACGAAAAGCTGGCGGAAGCGAAAATCCCGAGCGGCAAATTAAACTTCGCAATCGTCAGCGAAGTCAGGGAAATCGAATGGTTCGAAGGCGACCGCCCGTTCGTCATCGGGCTGAACGCGAAAAAGCCGTTTCGCGTCCGGCAGCTCGATAATCCGGCGCGCCTCGTGATTGATTTCAAACAGTAGAAACTAATCTATTATCATTTGCCGCGAGTTGATGGGCAGATTCGCAATAATCGCCGGATTGTCGTCAATGAGCTGCATTTCGAGCCAGACGCGCGCTTCCGGGCGGTTAAAACTTCCCGCGATTTGCAGTGTCCGGTCAAAATCTTTGTCCTTCAAGACGCGCAAAACACCTTCCAGATTATAAGTTCCGATGTTGTTGCTGATGGGAATCTGCATCTCGTTCCGGCGCGTTCCGCCATAGCTGCGAAATTTCATCACCACAAAATTTGCCTGAATAATCTCGTTCATCGACGGCAGAAGCGATTCGACCAGTTGAAAAGATTGCGCGGCATCGAACGGCGCATAAGCGGTTGCCAGACTGAGTGCGGCGTTGAATTCGTTTACCGTTTCCGGCATGTCCGGGATAAGCGCCCGCGCTTGATTCAAAATATTTTCCGCTGCTTTAGCGTTTTCCTTCGGGTTTTTTTGATTGACGATGTTCGCCAGATTTATCAGCGCGCTGAGGCGTTGGTTTTCGTCCGGTATCTGGTTGACGTAATTGTTCGCCTCGTCAAATTTTCCCTGATTCGCAAATTGATATGAAAGATTAACGTAAAACGTCGAAAGGTAATATTCCGCCTGCTCGCCCGAAACATTTGTCTGCATAATGCGTTCGGCTTGCGCGATACTGCCGTTTTGGGCAAGTTTCTGCGCGGCGGCGCGGTAAACCTCGTTGCGATATGACGATGTCTGAAGCTTTTCGACACGCACCATCATTTCCTCAGGCGGGGTGTCGCCTGAAACCAATTTGCTGTATTCGACCGATTCTTCGGTTTGCGAGGAATTGTTGAGCGCTTCGACTTTCTTTTTAAGTCGCGCGGCGCGTTCGGGAAAAAGTTTCTCGACAATTGCCAGACAGTTCCAATAACCGTAGGGCTGTACGGTTTTCGTGTCGAGCCAGCCGTCGAGAATTTTGGCGACCAGACGGCGCAGTAAATCTTCCGGTATCTGCAGCGCTTTTTCATCCTTTGTGCGCTCTCTGCCCATTTCGTTGATGAACTGTCCGACCGTTTCCGAGGTTTGATAATTTTTTGAAAAATCTGTCTGGAGAAAATTCTCGGCTAATTCTCTGGCTAAATCGTCGGCGGCTGGCGCATCTTTCGTGTAGATTTTTTTAAGCAAAGCGATGGTTTCGTAGGAAACGCCTTTTTTCAAACTCTCGCGAACGCGTTTGATTGCCGTTTGCGGGTTTTGTTCCGCTGCCAGCCCGAGCAGCCGTTGTTCGACGGCAATTTCGTTGCGCGCATACTGCCAGACGGTAGAATTTTGGTCGGCGTTCGGATTTTGGATGATTTCCGCAATCGACGCCGGACGCGATTTCGCCAGATATTCGAGCGCCAGCTCGGCGTCGCGGCTGCTGATTGTGTTGATGATGTCGAGCCGCGGCGATTGCCCGTAGAGTAAGCCTTGAAAATACTGCCGATTTTTATCGTTCTGAACTTCCGACTGCGCCGCGATTAAATCGCCGACCGCGTCCTGAAAAAGCTTTCGCGCCTTTTTCTCGTCCGCCTGCCAGTACCAATTTCCGGCGCGTGCGAAAACCATCGCGCGATTTTCGGGCAGCCGCAGGCTTTTCGCGTCCGTTAAGATTTGTTCCAAAAGCTTTTGCTCGCGCGCCGGCTTTTCCTTTGCCGCCGAATCGTCCGTTTGCGCCGGAGCGTTTAGCGAAGCAAGTAAAAGAACTAAAATCAAACCGATTTTTCGCATCCTCATCAGATTTTCTCCCGAAATTTGAAATCAATAGCCTTCTAAAAGATATTCGGGAAAAGCAAAAGGTTGTACCTGCGCGCGAATTTTTATTATTTTTTGCCGCCGACCGAGATACTTATCCGAATTTCTATTGAAAAAGAACGCGGCAAAAGGAAATAAATTGCAATTATTTTACTTTTGGTGAAAATTAATTCCCGATTCCATACAATCTTTCGATTAAATTAGCGAGAGCTTTATTAAATTCGTCTTTGACGGCATCAGGATTTTAGACAACGAAAAAATCGAAAAGTTCCCGAAAATTCATTTTATCGCTTCAATCATTTCCTCGACCGCACGATAGAGACCGGTAAAGACAGCGCGGGAAATGATGTTGTGACCGATATTGAATTCGGTAATTTCGGGAATCGCGGCGAGCGCGGCGATGTTGCGATAAGTTAAACCGTGACCGGCGGCAACGATTAACCCGATGGATTCAGCGTGCCGTGCCGCCGCGCGGATGCGTTCGATTTCGGCTTGCGCCTTTTGCGCGCCTTCGCCGTGCGCGGCGCGCGAAGATAAGGTTAATTCGGCGTATTCTGCCGTGCACAGCTCGACCTGCTGCGCGCCCGTGCCAGCCGAAGCCTCGATTTGTTCGAGGTCGGGGTCGATAAAATGACTGACGAAAATGCCTGCGTTTTTGAGCTGCGAGGTTGCGTTCCTGATGTTTTCAAAATTTCCGATGACGTTTAAACCGCCTTCGGTCGTGATTTCGTCGGGCGATTCCGGCACGAGCGAAACCGCGTCCGGTTTTGTTTGAAGCGCGATCGCCAGCATTTCTACGGTCGCCGCCATCTCGACGTTCAGATAAGTCGTGACGACTTCGCGAAGCAGCTCGATGTCGCGGTCCTGGATATGACGCCGGTCGCCGCGCAAGTGAACCGTGATGCCGTGCGCGCCCGCTTGCTCGCAGACGACGGCGGCGGTAATAATGCTCGGCTCGATGGTTTTGCGGGCTTCACGGATTGTCGCAACGTGGTCGATATTAACGTTTAATTTCGCAGTCATTGAAATATTTTAATTGATTTTCACCGCCGAGGACACAGAGGACGCAGAGAATTTAAATAAATTTTTAAATTCCTTGCGTCCTCTGCGATTTAAAAACTACTTCGTGTCATAAACGCCGCGCCGGGCATTATTGCGAATTTGGCTGAGCTCGCTAATCATCCGGCGCGTGTCGCGCAGCACCGAGACTTTCGAACCTTCGACGTTGTTCCAGCGGACAGGAATTTCCTTAAGCCGTAAGCCGTGATATTGGGCGACGAACAGAAACTCAACGTCGAAACCGAAACGGTCAACCGTCATTAAATCGAGCAGCGGGCGGAATTTTTTCATATTAAACGCCTTGAAACCGCACTGCGTATCGGAAAACTTTAAACCCGACATCGTGCGAATAATCAAATTCATCACCTTGCCGCCCTGTTCGCGCCGCCACGGCTGATGCGTGCCGATCAGGCTGCGGTCAATCGCGCGCGAACCGAACGTCATGTCGAATTCGTCCGTCTGAATGGGTTTGACGAGCTTTTCGAGTTCTTCAATCGGCGTCGATAAATCCGCGTCCGAGAAAATTGCGATATCCCCTTGTGCGGCTAAAAGACCGGTTTTGACCGCGAAACCCTTGCCGCGATTGTCCGGGTAGCGGATGACATTTGACTGGATTTCGGGAAACCCGGCGCAGACCTTTTCGCCTGTTTCGGCAGTTTTGTCGGCGGAACCGTCGTCAACGATAATCAGTTCGGCGGAAAGATTTTGGGCTTCGACAAAAGCGAGAATCCGGCGAATCGAATCGCCCAAACGGTCTTCTTCTTCAAACGCCGGAATGACAATAGAAATTGCAGGTCTCATCGAACAAAAACTAGATGTTAAATTTTTGCGCTCTAAAAGTAAATCGCTGTCATACATAAATTTATATTTCCAAGATTTGTTTTTACGGAATTTCTTAACGGACAGTTCAAATTGTTTCGCAATAATGACAAAATCTTAGATATGCCGCCGCCGCCGTCTCCGGCGGGAAATCAAGTCTTTTCTCACGCCGGGACGCCGCCGGCGCATAGTACAAAGCCGACAACCCGGAAATGACTTTCGACAACTAATTTGTGATATAGTTTTAGAGGTTTGGAGTTTTCTGTAAATGACCAAGAAATTCGCTTTTATAGTAGTTTTATTCATCGCCGCGAGCGCCGTTTTTGGCGGGCTTTTCGGCAAATTCTCAAAGACGACCGCTGACACGACCGTCACGCCCGAAAAAATTTCCGTCGATTACCGCGAAGCTTTGGACGTGATTGATAAAAATTACGTCGGCGACGTGAAACACGACCAGTTGGCGGAAAAATCGATTCAGGGAATGCTCTGGACGCTCGACCCGCACTCGGCGTTTTTTTCGGCGGAAGAATACCGCAAGCTTAACGAAGAACAGGCTTCGGAATTTTACGGCATCGGCGTTTCGATTCTCCAGCATCGCGACGGCGTTTACGTTCAGTCAATTATCCCGAATACGCCTGCCGACAAAGCCGGACTGCGCTACGGCGACCGGTTTATATCGGTGGACGACAAGGAAGCGAAAGATTGGACGAGCTCGGAAGTTTCGAAAAACGTGCGCGGTCAAAAAGGCACGACCGTGAATGTCAAAGTCGAACGCGTCGGCGCGGCGAAACCATTGGAATTCAACATCGTGCGCGGCGGCGTTCCGCTGCCTTCGATTCGCAATTCGTTTATGCTCAATGACGGCGTCGGCTACGTCGGGCTGGTCGGCGGATTTCAGGGAACGACTTCGGACGAGCTGGACGCGGCAATCGCCGATTTGAAAAAACAGGGCATGAAATCGCTCGTGCTGGATTTGCGCGGCAATCCGGGCGGATTATTGCAGCAGGCAATTAAGGTCGTGAGCCGTTTCGTGCCTGACGATAAAACCGCCGTTTCCGTCAAAGGACGGACGCGCGGCGGCAAGATGACCGATTTGACGACCGAAGGCGGCAGGACGGAAGATTTTCCGCTCGTCGTGATGATAAACAGCGGCTCGGCTTCGGCTTCGGAAATCGTCGCGGGCGCGATTCAGGATTACGACCGCGGCGTGATTGTCGGCACGGACAGCTTCGGGAAAGGGCTTGTCCAGCGCGTTTTCGATTTGCCGTACGGTACGGGAATGACCCTCACGACGGCGCGTTATTACACGCCTTACGGTCGCTCTTTGCAGCGCGATTACTCGAACGGCTCGATTTACGAATACTACACGCACGGCGGCAACCAGGACGATTCTGACGAGCCGGCGGACGCCAAACCGAAACCGGCGGGAAGTCCGGTGACGGCTGCCAACGGCAGAGTTCTCTACGGCGGGCGCGGCATCGAACCGGACATTAAAGCTCCGGCGCAGAAATTTACGCCGCTGCTCGGCAGATTAAACGAAGCCGCGTTTTTCTTCGTCCGTCAATTAGTCGCCGGACAAATCAAGGGTTTTGAAAACTTTAAGCGCGATAAACAGAGTTTCGCGTCGACGATTGAACAAGGCGATTTGCAGGTCAACGACAAGTTGATTGAAGCTTTCCGAAACTTTGCCGCCGCCGATAAGACAAACGGTTTGACGGCGGAAAACATCAACAGCCAGCTCGATTACGCAAAATCGCGGATTCGCGAAGAACTGGCGACCGCCAACTATTCGACCGAAGCCGGCGCGCAGGTTCTGCTCGAATCCGACCCGCAATTGCAGAAAGCCGTCGAAGCCATGACGGAAGCCCGTAAGCTCGTCGCGAAAAACTAAAGTTAGTTGAGAGTTGAGAGTTGAGAGTTG
>DASWRC010000254.1:0-7158 GCA_036403375.1 Pyrinomonadaceae bacterium | reverse complement strand
GGGAATGAACGACCATATTTCCGCGCCGCTTCTCTGGGACGACCAACGTAAATACAATCGCGGAAAAATTCTATCCGCCGAACAACTCGAAGCGATGAGCGAAAGATACGGTCGTTATCTCGACCGCGAAGGCGACGGCATTGCGTATCGCACGATTCCGGCGACGCACGCGACGAAAGGCGCATTCGTGACGCGCGGCAGCTCGCGCGACGAGTACGCGGTTTATACGGAAGACAACGCGACCTATAAGCGCAATGTGGACCGGCTCGCGCGCAAATTCGAAACCGCCAGTGAAATGGTTCCCGCGCCCGAATTTTATCAGGCGGAAAACGCTTCAAACGTCGGCGTTCTGTTTTTCGGCACATCAACTTATGCGGCGGCGGAAGCTATCGAATTATTAAAGGCGGAAGGTATTACGCTCGACGCGATGCGCCCGAAAGCGTTTCCGTTCGGACGTGCGTTTCAGGATTTTGTTAATTCACACGAGAAAGTTTTCGTCATCGAACAAAACCGCGACGCGCAATTCAAAAGTTTAATGATGATTGAACTGGGCACAAATCCCGAAAAACTGGTTTCAATCTTGAATTACGACGGAATGCCGATTACCGCCGATTTTATTTTTAATCGAATAAAAGTCGAATTTGTAGAATTTCTTGCTTGCCGATAATAAAAGCAATATCATTTTGTTATGAATTATCACGACATAATTACAATCGAACCGGGCAAACGCGGCGGCAAACCCTGTATTCGCGGAATGCGGATAACCGTTTATGACGTGCTTGAATATCTGGCTTCGGGGATGACGACACAGGAAATCTTAGACGATTTTCCGTATCTGACGCACGATGACATTATGGCTTGTTTAGCCTTTGCCGCTGACCGTGAGAAAAATCTGTTGGTGATACAGCCGTGAGCGTCAAATTGCTCTTTGACCAAAATCTATCGCCGAAACTTATTAATCGTCTCGCGGATTTATATCCGAACTCCGAACACCTGGATTTGCTCGGACTCGGAACAGCCGATGATGTTTCGGTTTGGGAACATGCCAAACAAAACGGTTTTGCAATCGTCACAAAAGACGCAGATTTTGCCGATTTAAGCGTTTTTCGAGGTTTTCCGCCGAAAATTATTTGGATTCGACGCGGGAATTGCTCGACCAAAGACATTGAAAATATTTTGCGCGACTATCATAACGAGATTGAAAATTTGATGACCGATTCGGCTTCGGGAATATTAACGTTATTTTAAGCGACTGCGGCTGGTCTTGAATTATGACCGGACGCCGATTATCACCGATTTTATTTTTAACCGGATAAAATCGAATTTTGAAAGTTAGTTTTATCCACAGATGAACACAGATGAACACAGATAAATCAGATGTTTTAAAATCGCTTTTTGATGAAAATCTTAAAAACATCAATAAAATAACTGAGAAAATAATTGGTTGTTCGTATACTGTGAGCAATACTTTGGGATGCGGCTTTCTGGAAAAGGTTTATGAAAATGCTTTAGCGCACGAATTAAGAAAAGCAGGCTTCAAAGTTTTACAGCAACATGAAATAGAAGTTTTTTATGATGGCATAGTTGTTGGGAAATATATTGCGGATTTGTTTGTTGAAGATTCTGTAATAGTTGAGTTAAAAGCTATTAGCAGTTTAGATGAATCACAAAAAGCACAATGTTTGAATTATTTAAAGGCGACAGGCTTGAAAATTGGATTGTTAATAAATTTTGGCAAACCAAGAATAGAAATTAAAAGAATAGCATTGTAAAAATCTAAATAATCTGTGTCCATCTGTGTTTATCTGTGGATAATTATTCTTAAAATCTTATGTCATATTTACGTTCTAAATTTCGTCATCCCGCGCTGCCTAAGAATGATTTGGGCTACACGGTCGATCATTATGAAGGCTCGCTTTCGACGCTCTGCGCGGGCTGCGGGCACGATTCCATCTCGGCGGCGGTCGCGCAGGCGTGTTTTGAGATGAGCATCGAGCCGCACAAGGTCGCCAAATTATCCGGCATCGGCTGTTCGTCGAAAACGCCCGCGTATTTTTTGAGTAATTCGCACGGGTTCAACTCGGTTCACGGGCGTATGCCGTCGGTCGCGACGGGCGCAAACCTGGCGAACCGCGATTTGATTTATCTGGGCGTTTCGGGCGACGGCGACACGGCTTCAATCGGGATGGGGCAATTCGTCCACGTCATCCGCCGCAGCCTCAACATGGTTTATATCGTGATGAATAACGGCTGTTACGGCTTGACGAAAGGACAGGATTCGGCAACCGCCGACGCCGGTTCAAAGAACAAATCCGGCAGCGTCAACCTGTTTGAATCGATTGATTTATCGAGTCTCGCCATCGAGCTCGGCGCAACCTTTGTCGGGCAGAGTTTTTCGGGCGATAAGGAACAGCTCATTCCGCTTATCAAGGCGGCGATGAGCCATCCGGGATTTGCTTTCCTGAACGTCATCAGCCCATGCGTGACGTTCAACAACAATGTCGGCTCGACGAAATCCTACGATTATGTGCGCGAGCACATGGAAGCGACCGCAACGTTCGACTTTGTACCGCTGGCGCGTGAAATCAAAACGACTTATGAAGAAGGCGAAACGCAAAATCTGACGCTGCACGACGGCTCGGTCATACAGCTTCATAAATTAGCGAAAGACTGGAATCCTCTGGACAGATTCTCCGCCGTTACCGCGATGCAGAAAGCGAAATCGAACCGCGAGATTCTAACAGGTTTGCTTTATATGAATCCGGAAAGCCGAGATTTACACGATTTAATCGAAACGAGCGAAAAGCCTCTGAATTCGCTGACCGAAAAAGAGCTTTGCCCGGGCTCGGAGCTTTTGAAAGGCATTAACGAAAGCTTTCGATAACAACTTCACTATGATTGATTTAAGAAGCGATACAGTTACCAAACCAACTCCCCGGATGCGCCGCGCGATGGCTGAGGCGGAAGTCGGCGACGACGTTTACGGCGAAGACCCGACCGTCAATCAATTGCAGGAGCGCGCCGCCGAAGTTTTCGGCAAAGAAGCCGCGCTGTTTGTGCCGACCGGCTCGATGGGCAATCAAATCGCCGTCAAACTTCATACCAAAGCGGGCGACGAAGTCATCATCGAAGAACGCGGACACATTTTCAATTACGAGATGGGAACGCCGTCGGTGGTCGCGGGCGTGATGATGCGCCCCGTCCGCGCCGCGAGCGGCGACGGAATGTTGACGTGGGAGGAAATCGAATCCGCGCTGCATATCGACCAGCCTTATTACGCCTGCCCGACCGGTTTGATTTGTCTCGAAAACACGCACAATTTCGGCGGCGGAAGCGTGATGAGCGCCAGCGAGACGAGCGAGATTTGCGAAAACGCGCATAAATTAAATTTGCCCGTGCATCTGGACGGCGCGCGGATTTTCAATTCGGCGGTCGCGCAAAACGAAACCGTTCAGAATCTCTCGGCGAACTGCGATTCCGTGCAGTTTTGTCTTTCCAAAGCTTTGGGCGCACCCGTCGGCTCGATGCTGCTCGGCAAAAAGGATTTTATCGCGGAAGCGCGCAAGTGGCGCAAACGCCTCGGCGGCGGCATGCGGCAGGTCGGCGTTTTAGCGGCAGCCGGGCTAATCGCGCTCGAAGAATCGCCGCAACGCCTTTATATCGACCACGAAAACGCCCGGGCGTTGGCGGAAGGCGTCGCCGACCTGCGCGGCGTCGCGATTGACGCCGAAAAAGTGCAAACCAATATTGTCATTTTCGATGTAACGGCGACCGGCAAAACGTCGGCTGAAATTTGCAGTGCGCTAAAGGAGCAGGAAATCTACGCGATTCCGTTTGGCAAGGCAATTCGGATGGTGACGCACTTCGATGTTTCGCGCGCCGATATTGAAACGACGCTTCGCTCGCTGCAGAAAATTATTGAAGGATAAGAAATGGATTTAGAAGAAATTCGCGCGCTTTGTCTATCGTTTCCCGGCGCGACCGAGGACGTAAAATGGGGCAACGATTTGACGTTCTCGGTCGGCAAAAAAATGTTTGCCGTGACCGGATTAGACACGGCGGCGCAGAGCATTTCATTCAAATGCACGCCCGACAAATTCGCGGAATTAACCGAAAAGGACGGCATTATTCCGGCGCATTACGTCGCTCGTTATTTTTGGGTGACGGTTGAAAAACTCGATGCGCTGCCGGCGGACGAATTAAAGGGACTGATTATCACCTCGTACGAAATGGTGCGCGCCAAACTGCCGAAAAGCGTTAAAAATCAATTAGATTTGCTGAAATGAATTACGAAACGCGGTGCGTCAAAATTCGCCTGAAACCCGATTCTATCGAAAAAGTGCGCGAATGGGCGAAAACCATCAATGACCGCAAAGACGAAGCATTGGCGACTTTGCGTGATGAATCGGTCATTCTGGAAACGGTTTTTCTCGACCGAACTGACGAGGGCGATTTTTTGATTTACCTGATAAAAGCCGAAAGTTTCGAGCGCGCGAAAGAAACCGTCAAAAACTCGGTTCACGCCATCGACGAATACCACCAAAACTTCAAGCGCGAATGTTGGGAGGACGGCAAACGGCTCGAAACGCTCATTGATTTAGACAGAACCGGCGAAATTCAATAAACTAAAACTCGATGATTATCGCCATTGACGGACCTTCGGGCGCGGGCAAATCGACGCTCGGCAAAATGTTAGCCAAACAATTGAACCTGCTTTATCTCGATACGGGCGCAATGTACCGCGCCGTCGGGCTGGCGGTTTTGGAATCGGGCGTGGCGTTTGAAGACCGTGCGAAAATTGCCGAAATCGCCGAAACTGCGGACATCAAACTGGTCGGCGAGCCGGAAAATTTACAGGTTTTCTTAAATGGCGCGGACGTTTCAAACGCGATTCGAACGAATGAAGCCGGGCAAGCCGCGTCGATTGTCTCGACGATTTCCGAAGTACGGCGGATTCTGGTCGAACATCAGCGGGCGCTCGGCGCGGATTCGCCGACCGGCGCGGTTTTAGACGGGCGCGACATCGGCAGCGTCGTTTTTCCGCGGGCGGACGTGAAATTTTTCTTAACCGCCAAACCCGAAGCGCGCGCCCGCCGCCGCTACGAGGAAGATTTGGTAAAGCAGCGCGCCACATCTTACGAGCAAACCTTCGCCGAAATCAAGGAACGTGACGAACGCGACGTATCGCGCGCCGATTCGCCGCTCACGATTTCGGAAGACGCGGTCGTAATTGATACGAGCGAACTGGATTTACGGGAGGTTTTCGCGCAAATGATGCAGATTATCGAAGAACGCCGCGCGAAATCGACATCGAATTTGACTTCAAACAGCTGAATCGCTAAGATTTTACATTCGTTCTTTGATATGCTCCCGTAGCTCAGTTGGATAGAGCAACAGCCTTCTAAGCTGTGGGTCGCACGTTCAAGTCGTGCCGGGGGTACCATTTCAATTTTGGATTTTAGATTTTGGATTTTGGATTTTAAGAGTTACAATAATTTTCGGTTTTTTTGAAAAAGATTGACCAATCCCAAATCGGCAATCTAAAGTCCAAAATCCATCTTGTGGCGGCTATAGTTCAGTGGTTAGAGCGCTTGATTGTGGTTCAAGATGTCGAGGGTTCAAATCCCTCTAGCCGCCCCATTAATTTTCTTTCCTTTATTTTATCCAAATAAAATTTGTCTTTTCCCCGCGAACGAAACTATAATTCTCCGTTACCTTTGTATCTTTCGTTCAAAAAACTGCACTGTTTATTCAGACAGTTTTTCAAATATCCGTTATGAAACTCTTGAAAACGATTCTTCTATTCGCAATTCTGACGGCGGCGGCGAATTTTGCGTTCGGTCAAAAGACTGGAAAAGCTTTTGCCGACGGCGAGGTTCTGGTGAAATTCAAAAGCGGCACGAAGCCCGCGCAAATCGCCACCGCGAATTCGGCGCTCGGCGCTCGTCTGGCGGAAACGCTCGGCGATTTGGATTGGGTACGCGTTGAGCTGCCCGCCGGAATGACGGTCGAAAAGGCAATCGAAGAATACCGAAAATCGGGCGAGGTCGAAGCCGTCCAGCCGAATTTTTATTATCAGCTGGTGGCGACGCCGAACGACCCGCAATATACGAATACGGGAATGTACGGTTTGGGAAAAATTTCCGCGCCGGGCGCGTGGGATTTATCGACCGGCAGCGCGGCGGTGGTCGTCGCCGATATTGATACGGGTTTACGCTACACGCATGAAGACATTGCGGCAAACGCGTGGACGAATCCGGGCGAAATCAGCGGCAACGGCATCGACGACGACGGCAACGGTTTTGTCGATGATTTTTACGGCTACGATTTTCGCTACAACGATTCCGACCCGATGGACGAAAACGGTCACGGCACGCATACTGCCGGAACAATCGGCGCGGTCGGCAACAATTCGGTCGGCGTCGTCGGCGTCAACTGGAACGTCCGCCTGATGGCGATAAAAATCTACAGCGCCGGCGGCACGGATTCGACCTCAGCGATGCTCGTCAATGCTTACAACTACGTCCGTTTGATGAAAACGCGCGGCGTGAACATTCGCGTCACGAACAATTCTTACGCCGATTGTCCCGAAGCGTGCGGCTACGACCAGGCGACGAAAGACGCGCTCGAAGCACTCGGCGAGGCAGGCGTTTTGAACGTTTTTGCCGCCGGCAACAATGGCGGGCGCAACATCGACACGCAGCCGCTCTATCCGGCGAGCTACAATTTGCCGTCGATTTTAGCGGTCGCGTCTTCGACCTCGACCGACGCGCGTTCGAGTTTTTCGAACATCGGCGCGGAGAGTGTCGACCTTGCCGCGCCGGGTTCGAGCGTTTACAGCACTTATTTTAATTCGAATTCGAGCTATGCGACATTGAGCGGTACTTCGATGGCGGCGCCGCACGTGACCGGCGCGGCGGCTTTGCTTTCCGCTTATAATCCGAATTTGTCAGCCGCGTCGCTCAAGGCGACTTTGATGAACACGGTTGACGGGCTCGCGGCGTGGAACGGCATCGTCAAATCGGGCGGCAGATTAAACGTCCAGCGCGCGCTGCAAAATCAGACGGTTTGCGGCTTTAATTTGTCGCAGGCAAACATTCAGGCGTCGACCAAGGGCGGCGTTTACACAATCAACGTGGCGGCGGCGACAAACTGTGA
>DASWRC010000253.1:0-23943 GCA_036403375.1 Pyrinomonadaceae bacterium | reverse complement strand
CTGCTCAAAGGCGGCGCGGTAGACGAATTCATATTTTCTGCGCCGCACGATTTGTCGAGTTTAAAGTTCCTTTTTGTTGAAGAAAACTTACCAGAAATTCTCAATGAAATCCGCGTTTCGGCGGTTTCCGAAATCGTTTTTCAATCGCTTCAGGAAGCCGGCTTAAGACCGCTTTATTTTCATCACAAATAAAAAGAGGCTGAGATTCACGTCTCAGCCTCTTTTTGGTTTTCAACACCAACCTTTAAAGATTAGTGAACCGCCCAGCCGGCAACCGCGAAGTCGCAGGTGCTAACCGTCGGACATTGTCCCCAAGTAAATTGGGTGACCGAACTATTACTTGAATTCAGAACCCAGAATCTGCTCTGTCCCGTGGTCGAGCTGCCGCGCCAGACAGCAAGGTCGGTTTTACCGTCGCCGTCATAATCGCCCGGTACTGAACTGTCGCCCGTGATGCCCCAATTAGTAAAGCTGGTCGCGCCCGTACGGTAAAGAATCCAGTGCTGGCGGGCGCCGCTGACAGTTCTGCGAACGCAGAAGTCGGCTTTACCGTCGCCGTCGTAATCGCCCGGAATCAGGAAGTCTGACGAAAGTCCCCAGTTGATATATTCGATGCCGAGTCCGTTTGACTTCAGAAGAACAAACTGACCGTTTGTCGGTGAAGCCGGATTCGCGCGCTGGACACAGAAATCGTTCTTGCCGTCGCCGTCGAAATCGCCGACGAGCGGGAAGAAGTCGCCGTCTTCGCCGAATCCCCACGGAACATAGGTCACGTTGCCTGAAGGATTAGCGTTACTTCCGCGATAGAAGAAGAAGCACTGACCGTCGCCAGTACCAATCCCCGGGCAGCGATAGACTGCCGGGTCGGCTTTATTATCGCCGTCGTAATCGCCGACCACCGCCGGGTCGTCGCCGGTTTGTCCGAATAATTCAACGCGGACGGTGTTGGTCGTCGATTGCAGAATCTTGAAGTTGGCTTGGGTTGCCGCTGCTTCCGTCCAAACCACTAAATCGTCTTTACCGTCGCCGTCGAAATCTTCGGGCGTGATAAAGTCGGTCGCCGCATCGCCGAGCTGTCCGACGCCGGTCGTTCCCGAACCGTTAAGCGTCGTGTACCAGTAAATCGGCGGCGTAATGGCGTTTTCCGTCGAGCCGGTTTTACCGCTGCTCAGTCGCGATTTTGTTTCCGAGCTGCTGTCAAGATTGCGGCGCGGTGCAAATTCACTCGGAGCCAGGTTTTCGGCTAAAGGCGTGGTCGTGCCGCGCGCAACCACCCAATCGGTTTTGCCGTCGCCGTTAAAATCAACGTTGGCATCGGTCGCCACCGCCGCTGCGCCTTCGACCGTTAAAGTCGCCGCCGAAACGCTGCCGGTGTCGAGCGCGCAGCCGTCCGTAAAGCGAAGCGTCCAGGTTCCGTTGGCATTTGAAACGCCCGTAAACGCCGGATTCATAGTGGTTGCCGGAGCCGGGTCGGTTGCGCCCGCGCCGCCGGAGGCGACCGTTCGGTAATTACCCGCCGTCATATTGTGTGTTGATGTGGCGGTTGTTTCCTGCCACCAGCCGCCGGATGGGGGAGTTGTATTTGCGTCTGCAAAATTATAAACCCCCAAGAGATTATCGCTGTCGCCGGAGCTGCCCGAGGTCGTCGCACCGGTTCTCGCAAAAATGGTATGCGATGCGCCGTTCGGCGCAATCAATGTTGTTGTGATGTCGCCGACCCATGAGTGGGTCATGTTGGCGGACACGGCAACGTTCGAGACATTGCCCGCAATACCGGTCACGTTGAACGTCACATTAAGCGGCGTTCCCTGTGCGGTTTGACAGGTCGTACCGGACGGTAAATCCGGGATGTTGCCGGTGCCTGTGCCGGCGAAAGTTGCCGCGGGAACGGCGTTGTTAGAAGTATTTGTCGTACTTGCTTCGATTGAATTGTTCTGCACTCCGATCCAGAGACCGATTGCTGCAAGGGAGATGACAGCGGCGGCATAAATCAAAGAGCGCGTGGACTGATTAATTGTAGTCCAGGACATAGAATTTCCCTCCTCAAAAACAGATGTTCTTTTGTTAATTTTTTTCAGTAAGCGGTTCAAATATTTCATTTTCGACGAAATTTACTGAACTCACACGAGAATAGTGTCTGAAATGTACCTTTTTTACTGTTGGAAGTCAAGGATTTATAGGTGAAACGGGCGGTTTTTGAATGATTAAAATCGAAGCTTTAATAAATTCTATAATTTTTAATGAGAATCAAAAAAACAGCCTCGATTTTTAATATTTTGACCCGAAAAATGTAAAATTACTCGTAATGGAAAAAACGCTGCTGCCGTCGGTCGTGCTCTTTTTTATCGATGGTCTCGGAATCGGGGATGAAAATGAAAAAAATCCGCTTTACACTATTAAAAATATCGCTCCGCTGGCAAATTTTAAAAACGATTCGAGCGCGGTAATCTTTGACGGCGTTCGCGTACCGACCAATCCGCGGCTCGGTGTCGAAGGTCGCCCGCAGAGTGCTTCCGGACAGACGACGATTCTTACGGGCGTCAATGCGCCGAAATTTCTCGGCAATCACAAACAGGGTTTTCCGAACGAAAAGCTGCGCGAAGTGATTGCCGAAAATTCGCTTTTTCGACAGTTGAAAAGGCGAAATATCTCGCCGGCGGTTTTTGCGAATGCCTACACACCGCAGTTTTTCACGGAAACGCCGCGCTGGAAATCGGCGACGACCTGCGCCGTCGAAGCCGCCGGAATGCAGTTTAGAAAGCTGCCCGACCTGGTAGGGCGAAAAGCGATTTTTCACGATTTTACAAATCAAGCTTTGCGGGAGAGAGGTTTCGACGTTCCGCTTTACTCGCCCGCTGACGCCGCCGAAATCTTAGCCGATTTGGCGGAAACTCACCGCTTTACGCTTTACGAGCATTTTCTGACCGACAAAATCGGGCACGACCGCGATTTTGAGCGCGCGCGAATTCATCTGCCGCTGCTTGCCGAATTTATCCGCGCGGCTTTAGAGAAAATTGATTTGGAAAACACGACTTTTATCTTGACAAGCGACCACGGAAACATAGAAGATTTGTCCGTCCGCAATCACACTCTAAACGATGTCCCGACCATCGTCTGGGGTCGAAAGAAAGACGAAATCGCAAGCCGTATCAAAGATTTAACCGACATTACTCCAGCAATACTCGGAGTTCTGAGTTCTGAGTTCTGAGATAATGGAGTTAATCATGGACAAGAAAAAAGTTGAGCGATTTGAGGATTTAATTGCCTGGCAAAAATCGCGTGAATTAACAAGGAAAATTTACCGGCTAACGGAAGAGAAAAAATTTGCTGAGGATTTTGGCTTAAAAAACCAGATTCAAAGAGCGGGTGTTTCGGTTATGTCAAATATTGCCGAAGGTTTCGAGAGATTTCGTCCAAATGAGTTTCATCAATTTCTTTCAATCGCAAAAGGTTCCTGTGCTGAGGTTCGTTCCCAATTATACGTCGCCTTCGACATCGGATATTTACCGGAAAATGACTTTAACGAACTTAAAAAAACAACCGAAGAACTATCAAAAGTAATTAACGGGCTGCGTTCCTATATTGAACAAAAAAAGAGCTAAATATGAATGACACAAACTCAGAACTCAGAACTCAGAACTCAGCACACAAGAATGACCGAAAGGAAATCTTCGGCTGGATGCTCTACGATTGGGCGAACTCGGCGTTTTACACAACGGTTGTCGCCGTTCTGCTCGGACCTTATCTGGTCGCGCTGGCAGAAAAATCGGTCGGAAAGGACGGCGTGATTTTCGATTTGTTTTTCTTCAAGGTGACGCCTGGCGGATTCCCGAATTTCTGCATTGCGATTTCGGTCGTTTCGATGGTCGTTATTCTGCCCGTTCTGGGGGCAATAGCCGATTACACGCATTTGAAAAAACGACTGATGGCGATTTTCTGTTATGCCGGCGTCCTCGCCAGCTCGCTTTTGTTTTTTATCAAGGGCGAATCTTATCTAATGGGCGGGCTGCTTTTGATAATTGCCAATATGAGCTTTGCCGCAGCGAATGTTTTTTACAACGCCTTTTTGATAGACATTGCGACCGAAGACCAGCGCGACAAGGTTTCGAGCTACGGTTATGGGCTTGGCTACATCGGCGGCGTCGTGATGCTCGTGATGAATCTGCTGCTTATCAATAATGCCGATTCGCTCGGTATTGACAAGGGCTATGCGGTGCGGATTTCGTTTCTCGCAGCTTCAATCTGGTGGGGCGTTTTCGGGTTTATCTCGTTTTATATGATTAAAACGCGGGCGGCGTCCAAAGAAGCTCCGAAGGACAAATCTTTGCTGTCGGTCGGTTTTGTCGAACTTTGGGAAACGCTCAAAGAGCTTCGCCGGCTGCGCTATACGATGCTTTTTCTGGTCGCGTATCTTTTTTACAACGACGGAATTCAAACCGTTATCCTTTCGTCTTCGACGTTTCTCTCGCAGGAGCTTTTTACCCAAGCCGAACGTGATGCGAGTCTCGACCAATCTTTCCTGATTCAGATTTTTCTCGTCGCGCAAGTTTCGGCGCTTATCGGCGCGCTCGTTTTTGAAAGAATCGCCCGCGTCATCGGCGCGAAAAAGACTATTATTTTATCGCTGATAATCTGGTGCGCGATTGTGATTTTCGCGTATGGATTTTTAGCGACAAAAACACAGGCGGTCGTCATGGGCGCGTTTATCGGCTTGGTTCTCGGCAGTGCGCAGGCGCTTTCGCGCTCGCTTTATTCGCAGATGATTCCGGTCGGACGCGAATCTTCGTTTTTCGGTCTTTATGAAATCAGCGAAAAAGGAACCTCGTGGATGGGACAGCTTCTGTTTACGATTATCATCGGCGCGACCGGCTCTTTCCGGCAGGCGATTTTAGGGTTGATAGTCTTTTTCGTCGTCGGGAGCGTGATTTTGCTTTTTACCGACACAACGCGCGCCATACACGAAGCGGGAAATTTAACGCCCGACGAAGCCGCAAAAGAAACCTAAAGATTTTGTCTTTGCGGCGCAAGGCTAATATAATAAACCTTAGGTTTTGAATCAAAAATTTTGCGGTAAATATTAGTGCTTGAAAATACATCTGAAAAAATCGTAACAATTTTCGGCGGCTCTAAATGCGGCGAAAATTCGGCTGAATACAAAGAGGCGAAAGACCTCGGCGGACGTCTTGCGGAAGCCGGTTTTACCATCTGCACGGGCGGCTATTTAGGCGTCATGGAAGCCGCTTCGCGCGGCGCGCGCGAAAAAGGCGGGCGCGTTTTCGGCATCGTTTTGAACCAGTTCAAATCCGAGCCGAACCGTTTTTTAACGGATAAAGTGGCGTCCGACCATTTTTATGACCGCCTGCAAAATCTGATTTCCCGTTCAGTCGGTTTCGTCGCGCTGCGCGGCGGAATGGGAACGGTTTCCGAGGTTTCACTCGTCTGGAATAAACTGCAAACACGTGTGCTCGAACGTCGTCCGCTCGTACTCTTAGGCGATTGCTGGAAAGGCGTCGTCCGTGTCTGGCAGGAAAATCTGGTCGTCTCGGACGCCGATGTCGCGCTGCTCGATTTTGCCGTCAACGCCGAAGAAGCCGCCCGAATTATCGTCGAAAAATCAAATGAGGTAAGAATTAATTGAAAACGGAAAACGGAAAACGCAAAATATCAAATCAGTTTTTGGTATCAGCATATTTTCCGCTTTCCATTTTCAAATTTCAATTTTTTATATATGAATTGTCCGAAATGTAACACTCAATTAATGCCAGGCGCGAAATTTTGCGGAAGCTGCGGTTTTACTTTGCAGCAAGCGCCGCAATCGCCGCCGCAATTTAATCAATCGCCGAATCAGCCGCCGGTTTCTCAGCCCGCACCGCCGAATCAGCAATATTCACAACAACCGCCCCCAAATTACGGCAGCGGGCAGCAGCAGCAGCAGCAGAATTACGGCGGGCAGAGTCAATCGCCGGGCGGCGCGTTTCATTTCGATTCGGACGGGCGCGGGCAAGGTCGCGGTTATACCTGGTCGATTGAGCATCAGGGCGCGTTTGCGCTGGCGGTCATTAAATTGCAGCCCGA
The DNA here is from genome assembly GCA_036403375.1 of Pyrinomonadaceae bacterium. Taxonomy (GTDB): domain Bacteria; phylum Acidobacteriota; class Blastocatellia; order Pyrinomonadales; family Pyrinomonadaceae; genus JAFDVJ01. The sequence continues at coordinate 17,868 of DASWRC010000253.1, read as the reverse complement.
GCAGGCGATTGCGGCGGAAGCCGGCGCGATGGTTTCGATGTCGGCGAATGTTGATTTGCATTCCGAGATGAAAGGCGGAATTTTCGGTGCTCTGAAACGCGCGGTCGGCGGCGAATCGGCTTTTGTTTCAACTTTTACGGCACGCGGCGGCGCGGGCGAGGTGACCTTTGCGCCCGGCGCGCCCGGCGACGTTGCCGGAATCGAAATGCAGAACCAGACCTTTATGGTGCAGTCGAGTTCTTATCTCGCGGGCGATACGAGTCTGGTGGTCGACACAAAATTCGGCGGCGCGAAATCGTTCTTCGGCGGCGAAGGTCTTTTCGTCCTTCAGATTTCCGGCGCGGGGCTGCTGCTGGTTTCTTCGTTCGGCGCGATTCACCGCAAAACCCTGCGTCCGGGCGAGCAGTATGTCGTCGATACCGGGCACCTTGTCGCGTGGGAAGGACATATGCAGTACAACTTGCGGAAAGCGGCGAAAAGCGGATATTTCCGCAGCTTTCTATCGGGCGAGAGAGTGGTCGCGGAATTTAACGGTCCGGGCGAGATTTTGATTCAAACGCGCAATCTGGCGGCGTTTGCCGGACTCCTTAAACCGTTTTTCCCGAGTCAGGGCGGAAGCGGCGGCGGTTTTAATATCGATTTTGGAAGTTAGCTTTCAGCAGGGCGGAAACGCGCTTGGATTGTGAGTGAAAAAAAACGGCACGAAATCTCAGGAAATAAAACTCAAAGCGCGCCCGGTGGCGAGGGGCGTGGCGATTGGGAAAGTCGTCTGCCTGCACGGTCGCAAGCGGCAATTTTACCGCATCAATCTCGAAGATTCGCAAATTGAAAAAGAGCTGCGCCGTTTTCGCGCGTCCGTTCGTCTCGCCAAACGGCAGCTCAATAAAATCGCCGTGCCCGATGATAAAAACCCGAAATCAAACATCTTCGCGGCGCATCTTTTGATTCTCGAAGACAAATCGCTGCATGAAAAAATCGAAACCAGCATCAGTCAGCAGAAAGTCAACGCCGAATGGGCGGTAAAGGTCGTCACCGACGGTTATATTGCAACCTACAAGGCAATCGCCGACGAACATCTGCGCGAAAAATACATCGATTTGGAAGACGTTGCCGACCGGATTTTAGGCGCCCTCGGCGGCGGCGGAAAATCGAATCTGCGGTTGAAGAAAAATTCAATAATCGTTGCCAAAGAAGTCAAACCTTCGACTTTAATCGAACTGACCGGCAGCCAGCCGAAAGCCATTATTACCGAGCACGGCGGCTGGACTTCGCACACGTTTATCCTCGCGCGCGAGATAAATCTGCCAGCCGTCACGGGAATGAAGGGAATTCTGCGGCGCGTTCAGACGGGCGATGAGGTGATTGTCGACGGTTTTAACGGGCAGGTCATCTTAAACCCTTCAATGGAAGTTGCGGAAAAGTACAAAATCGCGGCGGCTGAATTTCAGGAATTTACGCATCGTGAAGCCGAGCCGGTCGGCGGAAAGTTAAAGACGCTCGACGGTTTCGAGGTCGTCGTTCGCGCCAATCTTGACTTACCGCAGGGCTATGCGCGGGCGCGGCGCTTCGGCGCAAAAGGCATCGGACTTTATCGCTCGGAATTTTTATTCAATCAATTCAAGGGTTTTCCGTCGGAACAGGAACAAATCAAAGCCTACCGGAAAATTGCCAAACTGGCGGGCAGCGACGGCGTGCGGATTCGAACCTTCGATTTGAGCGTCGAGCAATTGACGCAGGAAAATGCCGAAAAGGAAAAAAATCCCGCGCTCGGACTGCGGGCGATTCGGCTGGTTTTATCGCATAAAAAAGAGTTCAGAGCGCAGATTCGCGCGCTGCTTCAAGCCGCGTTTGAAAACAAAATCGACATCGTTTTGCCGATGATTTCGGACGTTTCCGAAATTCTCGAAGCGAAAAAAATCATCGAAGAGGAAAAAGAACGGCTGCGGCGCCGGAAAATCGATTACGGCAGTCCGCGGCTCGGCGCAATGATTGAAGTTCCGTCGGCGGTTTTGACGGCGGACGAAATCGCGCGCGAAGTCGATTTTTTCTGCCTCGGAACAAATGATTTAGTGCAATATTTGCTGGCGGTCGACCGCGATAACGAAGCGGTTGCCGATTGGTTTCGGACGCTTCACCCGGCGGTTTTGCGTTCGATAAAGACGGTTCTGCAAAGCGCCGCACGAAACAATATTCCGGCAATCGTCTGCGGCGAAATGGCTGGTTCGCCCGTGTACGTTGCAATTTTAGTCGGACTCGGCGCGACCGAACTGAGTATGAACGTTAATTCGATTGCCCGCGTGCGCCGTACAATCTCGCATATCGCTTTTGAGGAAGCTCGCGAAATTACCGAAAATCTGACGCGGCTGGCGACCGCCGACGCGGTTGAAGATTTTGTCCGCGAAAGCTTTCTGGCGAAATGGTCGCACCTTTTCTCGCCCGATATTCTGCCGCAAAAAAGAACTCTGAGGCAGCTAAAATCAAACAAATAAAAAAAAACTAAAATTCGACGTGTTTTGCGAATTTATAGAAGCAGAGTCGAGCGGCGCAGGATAATAGTAAATGGCTTGCTCAAATCGGAAAACTGTTTTATCTTTAGGTGTCCCGATAAAATTTCCGAAATATGAGCCGCGCAGACTCCGAAAAGTTCTGCTCAGGTTTTTTGTATATGAAAACGACTTTGCTTAAAAATTTCGTCCTTTTTTCCGGCTTGTTTATCCTCTCGGCAGGCATTGGTGGCGCGCCTGCCCAAACACCGGAAAACGTCACGACTAAAAAGGTAAATTTCGGTTACTCGCAGAACCCGAAAACGAAAACGAAAAAGGAAAATACGAACCGGAACCAGGCGTCGGAAGTTTTGAGCAATTCGGAAACGACGCCGGCAAACCCGCAAGAAAATAATCCGGCAGACGAGACAATCGCCAAAAAGACGCTGGAAGTCGTGAAAAACGCGAACAAAAAAGCGCTCGCGCCGACCGAAAGCTATAAAATCGGCGTCGGCGATATTCTCTTTATCAATCTGCAAAACTCGTCGAAAGGCTCGACCTATTTCACGGTTTTAAATGACGGGACGATTGATTATCCGCTGGCAGGCGAAATGGTTTCGGTTTCAGGTTTGACGACCGACGAAATCGAAGACGTCCTGCGCGAAAAAATCAAGCTCTACGAAAATCCGCAGGTTTCCGTCAAAGTGCGCGAATATTCGAGTCATAAAATTACCGTTCTCGGGTTGGTCGAAAAATCGGGCGAAAAATTCATACAGCGCGAAGCCGTTCCGCTTTTCGTCGTGCGCGCCGAAGCGGTCGTCCAGTCCAAGGCAAGCCGCGTGACGGTCAGACGTGCCGATTCGAGCGTCGAAACTTTCGATTTACAGGACGAAAATAACGAAAATCTGCTGGTTTTTCCCGGTGATATTGTCGAATTTACAAACGGCACCGCACAAGCCGCAAACAATGAGCCGAATTTTTATTTCATCGGCGGTGAAATCGTTTCCGCCGGGCAAAAGGATTATCACGAAGGTTTAACCTTAACGCAGGCGATTTTGGCTTCGGGCGGATTAAAAAGAGACGGCGTCAAAAAGGTCGTGATTCGCCGCAAGAACGCAGACGGTTTATTAGTGTCGACAGATTACAATTTGAAGCTCATCAAAGACGGAAAAATCCCCGACCCCGTTTTGCAGGCTGGCGACACGATTGAAATCGGAAACTGAATTCCGGCTTATCGACGTATAAAGCTAAATAATAAACCATAACTGTAATTGTTGAACAATTTTTGTTAAGATATTTGAGCCTTGCAAAAAAGGGAAGCAAGTCGGGTAATCGCTTGTAAAATTTATAAGAGGAAAGTCCGAACACCAAAGGGCAGCGAGCCGGGTAACACCCGGGCGTTTGATATAACCAAACGACGACAAGTGCAACAGAAAACAGAACAGCTCTCGAAAGAGAGTGATGTGTGAAACGACGCGGTAAGAGCGCGTCAGCGCGCCTGGTAACAGGCGCGGCTGGGTAAACTCCTCGTGGTGCAAGACCAAATAGGAAAACGATTTTTGAGCTGCCCGCTCAATGTTCGGCGCTAAGCCGAACGTCGTTTTCGGGTAGGTCGCTCGAGCTTTTCGGTAACGAAAAGCCTAGATGAATGATTGCCGCTCTGATTCGTTAGAGAACAAAATTCGGCTTACAGGCTTGCTTCCCGCTTTTTGCAGGGCAAATTGTTTTTTGATTTTAATACACTTAATTTAGAGGAGCTTGTTTATTAGATTATGGCAAATCGAAAAGGCGTTTTTATTGGTGCTTACGTTCCAAACGAATTGAAGGAATCTCTCCGCCGACGTGCCGCTTTAGAACACAGAACACTTTCACAGGAAATTACACGAATTTTGGTAGAAGCCGTTCACGGCAAAGGACTTCCGGTCGGAAGCGTTGACCGTCGCGGCAATAATTCGATGCCGCGTCGGCGGACAACCGACCCGCTGCCGCGCCGCCGCGCCGACGACCTGCCGTTTATTGCGCCGGAAGATAATAAGAAGAAGTAAACCGGGTTTTATAATCGATTCAAAAAGCGTTGGCGAATCTGTAAATTCGTCAACGCTTTTCTTTTTTTTCGGCTGATTTGTTAAGATTTAATGTAGATGAACTCGAAAATTTTCTGGCTTTCAATACTCGCCGTCATCATCAGCTTTTTCGGCGGATTTTATCTGGCAAATTCTTTGAACGGTAATGAAATTTCAAAACTGCGCGCCGAAAACGAGCAATTGAAAAAAGGCGTTCCCGAAAATTCGCCGGAGACTTCAGACAACGGCTTATCCGATGAGGAAATTCGCCAAAAAATTGTCGAAGCCGATAAGAATCCGACCAACCTGCCGTTTCAAAGAAATCTCGGCTTGGCGTTGTATCGCTACGGCGCGATGAAACAGGACGCCAATTTAATCGGCGAATCGGCAAGGCTTTTGCAGCGCGTTTTTGACCGGAATCCGAAAGATTACGACGTGACGGTCGCGCTCGGGAACGCATTTTTCGACATCGGATTTTTCAAAGGCGACGCGCCCAGTATGCAGAAAGCGCGCGAATTTTATCAAACAGCCCTCCAGCAAAAGCCGGACGATGCGGACGTGAAAACCGATTTGGGCATCAGCTATTATGTCGCCGTGCCGCCCGATTACGAAAAAGCCTCGATTGAGCTGCAAAAAGCGCTCGACACAAATCCGAAACACGAACGCGCGCTGCTTTTCATGACGCAGACTTTTTTGAAACAAAACAAACCGGCGGAAGCCGAAAAATATCACACGCGCCTCACGGAAGTAAATCCGAACGCGCCGAGTTTGGAAAAATTAAGCTCACAGGTTTCACAGGACGACAACGAGATTAAAAAATAATGAAGTGGTTGATTATCTTAGGTTTGCTGGTGATTTTAGCGATGTTTATCGCGACGCGTTACCGGCGTCATATTCAGACGGGAATCTATATGTTCAAAATGCTTCGCAAAATGCGGCAGATGAACAAGCCCGAAAAAGTGCAGGAAAAACAAATTGAAAACGCGTCCGTCTCGACCGACGTGCAGCTCGTCCGTTGCGCAAAATGCGGCAGTTGGATTCCGCAGAATACGGCGATGAAGTTAAGCCGGAATAATTTTTACTGTTCGTCGAAATGCCTTGAAAACGCGGTTAAAGTCTAGCCCGGGATAAAGGTTTTTATATACCAGCCGATTAACTGTTCACCGAAAAGCAGCGCGATTACCGCGCCTATCCCGAGAAAAATTCCGAACGGAATCTGCGTCTGCATATCTTTGTCCTTCTGGCGCGAAATCATAAAAACGCCGATGACCGCACCCGAAAATGCGCCTAAAAATATTGACAGAAGCGTTAAGCGCCAGCCGAGCAGGGCGCCGACGGCAAACATCATTTTGACGTCGCCCAAACCCATTGCGTCAACGCCGCGCAGGCGTTTCCAGATTTCGCCGACGAGCCACAAAAAGCCGCCGCCGACCAGTCCGCCCAAAAAAGCGCCGATCAGCGAAACGAGCCAAACGGGAAGATTCGGGAACGAATTCAAAGGATATTGTTTTAAGTCCGTGAAAAATTGCGCGCCGAAAAAAATCGGGTAAACTATGCGCGCCAGCAGCGCGAGGGCGAGCAGCGGAAAGTTGATGACATTCGGCAAAATCATGTGCTCGGCGTCGATAAAAATCAGCGAAACCATCGCCGCGACAAAAACCAAACAGAGCGGCAGGAAGGCATTAAAACCGATTGCCCAGAAAGTCAGTACGAAAAGCACGGCTGTTAAAAGCTCGACCGCCGGATAGCGCGGGCTGATTTTTTCCTTGCATCTGCGGCACTTTCCGCCCAAAACGAGCCAGCTCAAAATCGGCAGATTATCGTAAGGTTTGATAGGATTTTTGCATTTCGGACATGTCGAATTCGGAAAAACGATGGATTCCTCGCGCGGGACGCGATGGATGACGACATTCAAAAAACTGCCGACCAGCGCGCCGAACACGAATGTGAAAATATAACCCAAAATTTCAGGCATACCCGTCACCGTTTCAAAGGAAGCGAAAAGTAAATTCATCAAGACCTCAAAAAAAATTGTTTGATTTTATAAACCGGAAAGTATAATGCGGCGGATAAAATTTTATCCTAAAGTATAATAACCGTTTATTCGGAAAAGGAAAAGCGAAAAGTTTTTAATTGAACAGTAGAATCTTCAAGTTAAAATGGACAGAGTATCGAAAATTGAAACGGAAAAATTGATGGCGGCGATTCCGTTTGACCGGAACGGCTTGATTTGAAAATTTCAAAACGATATGGTGGAAGCTACAGGCAAGCCGCAAAGAAGTCGCACAACAAAGTTATCCGAACAAATTATTTTTTAAAACAGAAAATTTATGATTATGAAGAACATAAGACTTATCGGCATTGTGCTCACGGTAGTGCTTCTATTGCTCATACCACTAACAGCGATGCGGTTCACGGATGAAGTGAAATGGACCCGTTTAGATTTTGTTGCCGCCGGTGTCCTATTGCTCGGCGCCGGTCTTATGTGCGAACTGGTAATGAGGAAGGTAAAAAATATCAAATATCGAATCGCCTTCTGTGCCGCCATTCTGGCAGTCCTGCTCTTCGTTTGGGTTGTACTTGCAACATAAAAGTCGATATCGGGACATCCTATATAAACGGTATGCGGGGCACGGCGGCATAACGCATATTTCACGTCCTTGCCGGCGCAGCGCGCCTTCCGCAATTTGAGCCTTTGTCCCAAAAGTGCTTATATTTTTCGCATAAAGCTTGTAAAAACAAAAAAGACACTCGGGAAGTGTCTTTTTTGTTTTTACAAGTGACGAGTTATCGCTTGTTTATAACGAATCGGCAACGAAATCAGCATCGTTGACTTCATCCGCGGGACTTACAATGCGCGACGACGGTGTAAAGGTATAACCCTTGGCGGTCGGACTCAAAATATAAGTCGCGCCGACGGCTACCTGGTCAAAGCGGTAGTAACCGAATGTATTGGTTCTAGCCGTTCTGACATTTCCCAGACCGTCCGTCATGGTTACCAGTGCGCTTCTGATTGCCACGCCGCCGGCGGTAACGAGTTGTCCTGAAACAGCGACGTTAGCGGCAGTCGGAGCTATCGATTGATTTATCGTTACCAATGTACCGGCAACAGTTATCGTTCCGCTCCGCGCCGATCCGGTGTTGTTATACCCGATTGTAAAGCTGACCGATCCGCTGTCAACGCCGCTCAGACTCGAGTTCAAAGTAATGAAATTCGAGTTGCTGACCGCGTTCCAATCGCAGGTGCCGGTGACACCGCCGTTCTTGGTGACCGTCACCGAACTATTCTGCGGGAGTCCGGTCACATTTACTGTCGTCGGTGTAACGGTTACGCAGGAAGCCGGAATCGCGACCTTGAAAGCGCCGCGCCCGTGCGTGAAAGCGTACATCGTGTTGACGCCGTTAACATTCTGTATCGAAAGCGACTCAACCGGTGTGTTCGAGAAGCCGGTCGTTTCCTTCGCCCAGTTTGCGCCGCCGTCCGTTGTGATGAAAACTCCGAGGTCGGTGCCGACGTAAATGCGCTGGTTGTTGGCGGGGTCGACGACGACGCTGTGCGCCGGAATGTCGGGAATCGCGTTGACATTGCCCGCCGTCTGGTTGCCGTCGGCTAATGCCCAGGTCGCGCCGCCGTCGGTCGATTTAAAGACGTGACCGAAACCGTTGCCGCTCGCCGCAGAGTTGAAGTTCGAAACCGTCGCCCAGACGTTGTTCGAGTTCGTCGGATCGTATTCGACCCACGAAATGCCGCCGAAACCGTTGCCGCGCGGCGTGAACGACTGAAGCCAGACGGTGTTGAGCACGCTCGTCGAGGCCGCGGTTGTCCCAATCGTGGTGCGGCGAATCTGTCCCGAAGCCGCGCCGTCGATGACCTTGTTCGAATCGCCCGGTGCGATTGCCATCGCCGTGATCGCACCGCCGGTCTGCTGCGCGTCGCTCGTGCGCGTCCAGTTGGCAGCCGAGTTGTCGGTGCGCCACATGAAGCGACCGGCATACCAAAGGCGCGCCGGATTGTTCGGATCCATCCTGAAGACGGAGGTGAACGGGAACGTGTCGCCCGCGATGCCGGTGCGCGCCGCCACGAAGCTCGCGCCGCCGTTCGTCGATTTCTGGAAGGTGTTGCCGGTATTCTCCGCGTAGATGACGTTCGTATTCGATGTGTCCACCGCCACGTAGCCGCCGTCGCCGCCGAGGATACGCGTCCACCCGTTCGCTCCGCCGGCGTTTGTCCCACGGTTAGTACCGTTATCCTGCGTGCCGCCGAAATAGGTCGTGCCGTCAGGGTAGACGATGCCGCCCCAGAACTGCGTTACGGTGTAGCCGTTGTTGAGCGGTCCCCAGATCACTGGATTTGGAACGGTATAGAAACCGCCCGGGGTGTACTCGTTACCGCAGATCGGGCTTGTTGCGGTGATGGTTCCGCCGGAGGGCGTAATGCCGTTGACGTATCCGACGTTGCCGACTTTCGCGTTGTCGGTCTTATAGATGCCGCCGTCGTCGCCGACGAACATCGTCTGGTTGCTCGTGCCGTTGTAACCGGGATGGAAAACAATCACGTGATTGTCGGCGTGGACGAGCTGCGGGTCGCCGTTATTGGGCGGCGTGCCGTTGCCCTGGAACCACCAATAGGACGCGGTGCCCCAGTTGACGCCGCCGTTATCAGAGCGGAAAAGGTCGACGCCGCCCGACCAAACTCTGTTTTCGTCGGTCGGATCAACCGCGATGACGTTGTCGTACCAACCCTGATTGAGAAAGCTGTTGGTAGCCCCGAAGCCGCACTCGACGAGCGCCGCGTTGACCGGGTTCGAAAGAAGCAATGTGTCCTGCTTATTGGCACTCGTGTTGCGCACCTGCGTCGTCCACGTGCCTAAATCGCCCGAGCTGGTCGAACGGAAAACGCCGAGCAGACCGAGGTTGTAGTTGCCGGCGGCAAAGCTCGTTGACATCGCATAGATGACGTTCTGATTCGAGGGCGCAATGGCGAGCGATGTGCGTCCCATCGCGGCTTCGGTGTAAACGTCAACCCACGCGCCCGCGCCGCCCGCGTCCGTATTTCGGAAGATGTGCGATTGCGGCTCGCCCGCGTTGAAAGCCGAGCCCGCCGCGCAGAATATGTAATCGGTCGACTGGTCGGTGCGGATGACGAGGTCCATCGCGCCGCGCACGCCTGTCGTGCTGCCGGCGACCGTCGGGATGTTCAAAACCAGCGTCCAGTTTGCGCCGCCGTCGAGCGAGCGCATGACGCCCGTGCGGGTCGCCGCGTAGATGTGCTGCGTGTTCGCGCCGTTGCCGATGACGATGTCGTTAACAAAGGTGAAATTAGCGTTATTGGCGGTCGATGCCAGACGCGCCCACGTCGCGCCGGAGTCCGTCGATTTGAAGATGCCCGCGCCCTGAACGGCGTCGGCATTGAAAAAGCCTTCACCCGTCCCTGCATAAAGAATGCTGGAGTTGCCGGGTTCAAAAGTAAGACAGGTGACGGCGATATTCGCCATAAAATCGTCGAGCGCGACCCAGCTTGCGCCGCCGTCAGTCGTTTTCCAAACGCCGCCCGCGACGCCGGCAGTATACATTGTATTCGGGCTGACCGGGTCAACCAGCAGCGCGCGCGTGCGTCCGCCGACGTTGCCCGGACCGAGGGGGCTCCAGGTTCCTAAAACGCCGGAGGTCTGTCCGCCTACCGAATCGACCGGCACCAATTTTCCTTTAGAATCTTTGGTCAGTCCGCCGTTTCCTTCCTTTAAACCGGGAGCTTCCATTTGCGACGGGTAAAGCTTGCCGTCACTTGTCGAATAGCGCTGCATCCGCTTGATTTTTTCAATCGCCGTGAAATAGCGTTCGACCGGCAGTTTTTTCGCGCCTTTCGGCAAGCGCTGCTCGATATACGCTTCCACCGCTTCGGCGGGTTTATCGAATCGGGCGAGGTCTTCTTCCTCGCTCAGAACAAATTTTTTGCCGTTGCGCACGATTGTGACCGGCGGTTTCTCTTTTTCTTCGCGCTTGCGTTCACTTTTGCTCTCGCGCTCGCGTTCGCGTTCGCGTTCGCGGTCTACGACCTCTTTCTGAACTTTCGAGGTCACACTCTTTTTAGTTTTTGATTTGCTGCGGGTTTGGGAGTTAGCATCGGCAACATTCAATAAAACGAAAACTCCGGAAATCAGAGTTATCAAAACCGCTTGTAAAACATACAAGCCGATTTTTTTTGACATATTTTTTTTATTCATATTTTTAATGGGACCATTAAAATTCAATGGCTGGTGAACATTTCAGTAATCAAATTGACCCGGTCGCGAGACACGTAGACCAATCTTTGCAGCCTTTTACGGCTCTTAAATTCTTTTCGACAAATTGTAGGTTGAAAAAACTGCCCGTGGATAAATGACGCTAAATGTTAACTTTTGAATTACCAAAAGTCAACGGGGTTTCGTTCAATATCATCGAATTTTAAATTAAAATATCGATAGATTTTGGTAGTGTTTTTAAAAAACGAAGAGCGGTTTTTAGCAAAAAATCCCGCTCTTCGTTTTTTTTGCGCGTATCCGGATTCGATTAGAAATTGAACCGCGCCTGCACTTGAAACATTCTTGGCGGGTCGATGTTTGCAAAAGCCGGGATGGCGTTCGCCGCCGTGCCGACGGGAACAAACTGTCCGAATGTCGGGTTGGGCGTCGCCGCGTCGCCGTAGACCGTCTGCCCGCGCCCGAGAAAGTTTCCGTGATTAAAAAGATTAAAGCCCTCGACCCGCAAAAGGAAATTCATCCGTTCGGAGATTGCAAAGCGCTTTTCGATAAACGCCGAAACGTCCTCGGTTCCGGTGCCGCGAAAAACGGATTTGCCGGCGACGGTTCCGTTAACGACTGGACGGTCGTTATTAGCACCGTCGCCGTTGTTGTCGATGCCGGTGGTCGCGTTGAACGGTCGCGCCGAGGCGAGCTGGATGAGCGTGCCGGCGGTGATTTTGAAAGGGAAGCGGTAATTAACGATAATCACCCCGCGATGTCTCTGGTCTAGCAAGCTCGGTCCGCGTTCTTCTTCTCCAAGCCGCGAAATGATGTTCTGGTTCGGACCGATGCCGTTCCCGTCCGGCTCGCTCGTGTTGGTTGTCTTTGAAAATGTGTAGCTGACAGCCGCGTACAGGCGCGAATTTCCGCGAAAGCTAATCTGCGTTTGCAAACCGTCGTAATCAGCGACTCCGAGATTCATCAAAACATTAACCTGACGAACGCCGCCGTTAACGGGCAGAATCGGTCGGGTCGCGTTAGCGGCGTTGACGGTTTCTGTCGTACTACAGGTCTGATGACCCGCTAAGCAGCGGCTTTGCCCAGGTGCAGTTCGGTCAAAAACCGACGGCGCATTCAAATCGACCGTGCGGTCGAGCCCCGTCAGATGCTGGTGAACGAAGTCAGCCTCGGCGAAAAAACCTTTGATGATTTCATGCTCTGCGCCGATGGAAATGACCTGGCTGCGCGGGTTGACGAATTTATCGGGGTAATTCGGCAGCAGGTCGAAATTTAACCCGTAGCGGGCAAACTGGGCTTGATAAAAATCGCGCTGTCCGGCGCGGATGGTGATGTCGCGCGCCGGCATCTGCGCCGCCGGTAACGAAATCGGAAGACATGCACTGGTCAGACAGGTCGGGAAGCCGGGCTGTCCGGCAGAGGCGGTATAAGTTGTCACGCCATCGAGCCCGTTGACCAGATAGCCGGCGACCGCATTCGAGCGAATCTGCGTGTAATACATCCCGTAGCCGCCGCGAATCGCAAGGCGAGCGCTGCCGCCGGGATGCCAGCCGAAGCCGATGCGCGGCGCAAAGTTACCGGTCGCATCGGTCAGCGTCTGCCGGTCGTAGCGGATTCCGACATCAAGCGTCAAATCATTGCGCAGGCGAATATTGTCCTGCACGAAACCGGTGTAGAGCCACTGCGTCAAATTATAGCTGCTGATGCCAAAACTAATCGGCTGCGTGTAGTTCTGAACGTCAGCCAGGGTCAACTGACCAAATGGCGCCGTCGTGTTGTTTCTGAAGGTAAATGTACCAAGAAGCGCCGTACCGGGTTCGCTGCCCGTACCGCCCGAAGTATGACGAATCACGCTTGCGCCGAATCGAATATAGTGTTTCCCGACCGTCCACGAGAGCGTGTCCGACAACTGCGCCTGCCGGCTATAGATGTCAGACACGCGCGATTGTCCGATGGTAAACGGTGCGGCTCCTCCGCGAGTATATGTGATTGAGGGATTCTGAGCTTCCCAGCGCGTCACGGGGTCGCCGTTGAGGTATGCGAATCGCGCTTCGTTAAGCAGATTAGCGTTTAAGACCCACGTGTGATTTGCCTGCATCGTCCATGACCCGCGCGTGTAGCGGCGGGCGACGCTCGGCGCGTTTGTGCCGCTGACGGCGTCCTGCGGGTTGTCGTCGGTAAACCGGTCGTAATTCGTTCGAAACATCAAATTCTGGCTTGCCGTCAAACGGTGGTCGAAACGCCCGTCAAAGAGCACCTGGCGGTAATGTCCCGTGTAATCGAGATGACCGTCCGCCGGCAGTAGAAAAGCCGGCAGCGCACTTGAAAGAAAAGTCGTTCGATTCTGCCGCGTGTAATCAGCCGTGGCGAAAAAGAAGGTTTTGTCCTTAACAATCGGTCCGCCGACCGAAGCGGAAGCCTGCGCGAGCGCGTCGGGAACGTCAACCGGACTAATTGCCGCGAGCGTGCTGGGGGTTACGCAGGCGGGCGTGGATGAAGGGCAAAAATTCCTGGTTGAGAATTTCTTTGCCTGCCACGCGCCCGGACGAACCATATACAGTCCTTCGCCGCGCAAACGGTTCGTCCCCGACTTGGTGACGATATTCAAAGCCGGACCGGATGTCCAGCCGAATTCGGAAGAAAACGCGTTCGAGAGGACGGTTACCTCCTGAATGGCGCCGAGCGGGACGGTGGCGATTGCCGTCTGTCGTCCCCATCCTTCGTCATTGTTTGCGCCGTCGAGCATAACGGTCGTCTGACGGCGACCGCCGACGCCGGTGACGAAATAGGTCTGGTTGACGAAAAGGTCTCCGGTTCCTTTCGCCTGCCGGAATGCCGAATTGAGGAGCGGCAGGGTCGTTACCTTACGTCCGAGAATCGAGGTTTCGTCGATTTGCACGGCGTCGAGCCGACGACCGATTTGCGGAGTTGAGCGCACGCCTTCCGTCGTGCCGAAGACTGTTATTTCCGCTTCTGCGGAGCCGGCGGTCAGCATTACTTTAAGAGTCGCCGTTTCACCCGAGCGCAGCATTACATCCTTGCGTTCTTCATTGCTGAATCCATCTTTGGAGACAGCGACGGTGTAAGTTCCGGTCAACGACAGAGCCGGAATCGTCACGCTGCCGTCGCTTTCCGTAACAACTTCGCGGCGGTCGCCGTTTGCCGTATTGACGACCGAAACTTTGGCGTCCGGCACAACCGCGCTGTTTTGGTCAACAATAATGACCATCATCGTCGCCGTATTCGGAGACTGCGCAGAGATTGAACTCTGCGTGAATAAACAGAACACAGTTAAAAAAATAAGACAAAAAAACAGATTCTTAGCTGACGTTTTCATAATTTCGCAGATGGTTACAGGATATTCGCAACTAACTAAAATCAGTGTTTCGAGACATTTCGTAAAATAGAAACATGCCGAAAATCGCTCGGGATTTATCAACAAAAAGGGGAAACGGCAAAAATGGACAATAACAGCAAAAAGTCCCTAAATTTTCCCTCTATTTATATTTTTTAGATTTTAAGGTTAGAAAATAATGACTGTAAATTTATATCAGAAAAATAAATTTGGAGGCGGCGATCGGAATCGAACCGATGAATAAAGGTTTTGCAGACCTCTGCCTTACCACTTGGCTACGCCGCCGTAAGAAAGGGATGAGGGATGAATTATGAAGGATGAATTTTTTCATCCCTTATCCCTCATCCCTCATCCCTGAAAACTTGTTGGAGCGGGAAACGAGACTTGAACTCGCGACTTCGACCTTGGCAAGGTCGCGCTCTACCACTGAGCTATTCCCGCGTCGCAAATTGTAATTCTACCGTCTGAAAAAATTTTGTCAAGGGCAACGCGGGGGAAATTTTAATTCGTGACGGTCACGTCTTTTACAAAACTCCAATCGCCGCTCGGATTGATTTTGACGTTGCCGATACGCCTGGTGGTAATTACCATACTCGACGGATACCAGAGCGGCAGCAGCGGTACTTCGCTGCTGATAATCTCCTGCGCCCGCGCGTAGAGTTCCTTGGCGCGGGTTTTATCAACCGTTTTGACGGCTTCTTCGATAACCTTGTCGAATTCCGGGTTTGAATAACGCGCGCGGTTTCTGCCGTTCGGTTTTCTTTCGGGAAAATCGGTCGAAGCAAACAAATCGCGATAGAAAATCGGGTCCTGGTTGCCGCCGACCCAGATGCTGGTGTTCATTTGAAACTGTCCTTTCTTCAGATTTTCGAGCACCGTATTCGGCTCGAACGGGTCGAGCACGATATTCATTCCGACGTCTTTCAAAGAGTTTTGAATGACCTGCGCATATTGATTGACCGCCTGATTTCCCGAGGCGAACGTGAATTTGACGGGTTCGCCGTTATAGCCGGCTTCCTTTAATAATTGTTTGGCTTTTGCCGGGTCGTAGGCGTATTTCGTGCCGGTCGTAAAAGCCCACGACTCTTCCGGTAAAATCGAATAGGCAAGTTTTGCCTGACCGCTCAAAAGCTCGTTGATGATTTTCTCGCGGTCGATAGCGGAAGCGACCGCCTGGCGGACTTTGACGTTATTAAACGGCGAAACCTGTGTGTTAAAGCCGATGTACTGGATATTCGAGCCGGGAAAACGTTCGACTTTCAGCGTGCCGGATTTATCGATGGCGTTGAGCGCATCGGGCGAAAGAATCGTCGGGTTCGGCGAAATATCGACGCCGCCGCTCAACAGCTCGTTTTGCAGACCGTTTGGGTCGGGCACGGTTTTTACGTTTAATTTGGCGATTTTCGGCGCGCCTTCCCAGTAGTCTGCGAATCCTTCGAGCTGGACGGAACCGTTGACCGAATCGAGACTGACGAACTTGAACGCGCCGGTTCCGATGGGCGCAGTCTTTTGCTGCTCGATTGTGCCCGCAGGAATAATCGGAATCGCCACCAGGTTTGACAAAAGCTGGTTGACCAGTTCGGGACGCGTAACTTTGAAGACGACCGTTTTCGCGTCCACAGCGGCAATCGGCTCGGCAAAATGCGAGACGCGTTTCTTTTGCGGGTCTGTTTCCTGCGGGTTGGAATCGAAGAAACTTCCGGCTTTCGCGCCGCCCGAGGCGAGCATCGAATCGAACGTGTATTTCACGTCGGCGGAATCCAAAATCTTGCCGTTGTGAAATTTAATGTTGTCCTTAAGCGTAAAAGTAATTGTCTGATTGTCGTCGCCGATTTTGTAATCGGCAAGCTCGCCGACGTATTCGAATTTTTCGTTTTTCTTGACGAGCGTATTGAAAATCAACGTCCGGATGCGGTCGTCGGCTGAGCCGGTGGCGGTGCTCGTTAAGGTGTCGAGACTGGTAAATTTTTCGGTCAGCGCGATGGTCACCGCGTCTGACTTTCGTTCACGGCAGGAAAGAGTAAATATTAAGCCGGTTAAAATTATTAAAAATAAAAAAGTTCGCCCCGAAAAGCGCATCAAGTTAGTTTCCTCCAAAATTATTCGTTAATTTTTTGTGCTTTCAATGCGGAAATCTCATTCGAAAGCGCGTCCAGCCGATTTTTATCGAAATCGAGTGGCGGCTGCATTAGATTTTTGACGGCGGCAATCCGTTGCAGTGAATTATCAATTCGTGATTCGGAGAGTTCGCCCGTCTTTACCGCTTCGAGAACGGCGTGAAACCCTTCGCGAATGTTTCCAGCATCGTTACAAATCAAAAGCTGGTCCTGCCCAGCCATGATTGCCATTTTACAGGCTTCGCCGATGCCGTAATTCTTTAAAATCGCGCCCATTTCCAAATCGTCGGTTAAAGCTATACCCTGAAAGCCTAATTGGTTGCGAAGTAATTTGCTGGTGACATTAAAACTCAATGAAGACGGTAAAAGTTTGCCACTTTGGTCTGTTTCCTGCAAGTCAAGAAACGGAAAAGCCGCGTGCGCAATCATCACGGCGTGAATCTCGTCGCGGCGAAAAAATTCTTCGTACGGGTAAAGATCGGTCGCGTTGAACTCTTCGGTTTTCAAATTTACGTGCGGCAATTCTTCGTGCGAGTCGATTTCCGCCGCGCCCAAACCGGGGAAATGTTTGAGCGAGCCGAGAACGCCTGCCGCCTGCATTGCATCAAGATAAGCGCGGGCGAATTCGAAAACTTCTTCTTTCGATTTGCCGAAAGCTCTCGAAAACAAACCGCCGTTGCTGAATTTCGCGCGGGCGCCGGTGACCACGTCAACGACCGGCGCAAAATTCATGTTAAAGCCTAAAATGCGGACAATTTCAGCCGTGATGCGCGCGAGCGCGGCGGCTTGCGCGGGCGTTTCCAGCAAATTCGCCGCCGGCATCGGCTCGACGACGCGGCGCAGGCGGTCGACAAGCCCGCCTTCCTGGTCGAGACTTAAAAACGGTTCGATGATTGAATTTGCCCGAACGTCGTCGAGCAGCTTTCGCGTCTGTGCGGCTTCGCGGATGTTGCGGGCAAAGAGGCAGACTCCGGCGGGCGAGACTTCTTCGAGCAGCGCACGCGCCGCGTCGTCAAATGCCGCGCCCGCGAGTCCGATAAAAAATAATTGTCCGATTTTTTGCTCTAACGGCAGAGAAAGGATTTTTTCCAGCATTTTACCTGGAAAAATTGTAGCAAATCTTAAAGCACTTTATAAAGCGTCGGCAATCCGACTGTTTAAGTAAAACTTTAATCGCGGCGCGCCTGCCGCAGCGCGTAAAAGATAAATATTTCTGAAAATTTTGACACCGGAAATTAAAGTAGTGTAATGTTCAATGCAATAAAATTCAGGAGAAGACAAATGAAAAATTTATTCAACATTGGTTTTGTGGTCTTGATTTTGGTTGTGTTGGGCTGCAACTGCCGGAAATTGCAGGAATTGGCAAACGAAGGAAAATCCGCGCCGTCGTCGACGCCTTCCGTCTCGTCGAGTCCGTCGACATCTTTGTCGCCGGCGAGCACGGATAAAAAAAGCGGCTTGGCGCTCGATAAATTCAATCAGATTAAAAACGGCATGACTTATAAAGAAGTCGTCGATATTATGGGCAGCGAAGGCACGCAGACCTTAAGCTCGGGCGACGGAAAAGATAAAGTCGAATCCTACAAATGGGAAGGCGACAATTACCAGTTT
>DASWRC010000252.1:0-18564 GCA_036403375.1 Pyrinomonadaceae bacterium | reverse complement strand
CCGGAAGCGCGGGACTCAAAACGACTCGGAAATTTTTCAGGCAACACAATATTTGAAATCGTCGTCCAAGTAAACGCTTCCGGCAATTATATATTCATAGATAACGAAGGAAGCACCCGTTTGGACAACTTAACCCCGGCTGCTTGCCCTCCTCGCAGCCGGGGCTTTTTTTCATCTTTAATTTTCCGCACATTAAAACAATTTTGAAATCAGTCGTGTTGTTTCCGAGACCGATGAAAGTTGTAAATCATTGTTCCTTTGAACTTAATTGGTTGGTTCCGGCAATTCATTATCCTCAGCAAACGGCTAACCGATTTTTGCGAGCGCGTTTTCGATTTGCCGGATATGCCGCGTCTCGTGACCGCCGAGCAGGGCGAGCCAGTCGTGCGCCGTCAGCGGTCCGAACGCCGGGTGCGGAAATTTCAGGTCAGAGCAATCGACGGTTTCAAAGAGCGGTTTCAATTCTTCCAGCTTTTGCCGCGTTTCGTCCATTTTCGCCAAGGATTCGGCGATAGATTTCGTGCCGGTCGGACGGACGCGTTCGGGCGCTTCAAATTTTGCGTCGCGAGCGCCGGAAAGTTTCTCGACAAAGTCTTCCGAAAGCTTTGCCGCGCCGTTCGCCGCTTTGCCGTTTTCCTTCGATTCGTTCAAAAGCTTCGCGGAAATCCGCATAATGCCTTCGTCAACAATCGAGATATGCTCGACAAATTCCCCGACCGTCCATTTTTCGCCGTCCGCTAAAGCGCGCGCCACACCGTCCGGCAAATCCGCCACCAATGCTTTCAAATTTGCGCGAATTTTATCATTCGCCTCGTAAATTTCGGATATTGTTTGATAGTTCATATTTTTATAGTCTGCAGAAAGTTTGTAAAAAGTTGCAGGAAGTTGCAGGAAGTTAACAGAAAGTACCAGATAGTTTTTTTAAACTTTCTGCAAACTATCTGCAACTATCCGCAACTTCCTGCAACTTTTCGCCTGCAACTTATTTAATCGTTGTTGCCTGCGGGCTTAAAATCAGCCGATGCCAGCGCAGGCTGCTGCGCGCGCCGTCGCCGGTTCGATATTGTTTGACAAAGCCGGTCTGAAAATAAAGCTCCGCGTCGAGCGCCCATTCGAGCGCGATTATCGGCTGAAACGAAACCAGCGTTTTTTCGTCCGGCAGCGTCGAAGGCTGCGACGGATTCGCGTTGGCGTTCGCGTCCGGTATCATGCCGAGCTGCTCGTTGTTGACCTTTTGGTCGTAGGCTTGCGACGAAATCAGAAGCAGATTGCGAATCGGAATCGCGGCTTGCGTCGGCTGGTCGCCGATGGCGTCGTAGATACGGATTTGCTCTCTCCCGTAAGCGACCGCGACTTTCGCCGAATCGGGCGACCAGACAGGACGCACCGCCGTCAGATTATCGTCGAGCCGCCGTTCGCGACCGTTTTTCTCGACGATGCGCGGTCTGCCTAAGGGAACAAAGACCTCGCCGGTTTTGTCCGCCTGCATCTGCATCAAGCGCCACTCTTTATAAGTCGCCGCCAAACAAGCGAGCATCGAGCTATCGGGCGACCAGACGAAATAATAATAAATCAAGCCTTCATTTTGGGTAATCGATTTCAGGTCGAGTCCTTCGGAATTGCAGATATAAATCTGCTCGGTGCGAAAGGTAATGACGTTCGGCGCGGCGTCGCCGACCGGCGCTGCCGGGAGAACGGGCGCGGTTTCGGTGTTTGTGTCGGCATTCGAGTTCGTGTTCGCCGCGCTGTTTGCCGCCGTATTCGCGTTAGAATTCGTGTTGGCGGACGGCAGAGACGTTTGGCTGCTGAGAGCGCCTTCGCGCGCGATGGCGACAAACGCGACCGTTGCCGAATCGGGCGACCAGACGATGATGTCCGGAAAATCCGCCGTCATCGTCTCGGGCGTCACGCGCCGCAGGAATTTCCCTTCCGCACTGTACATGTCGAGTCGAAACGAATTGTCCGGGTCGCCGAGCCGCTCGTAAACCGTCAAAAATCGCTGTTTGTTCGGCGACCCAATCGTGCGCACAAGAATTTCCTGCTGCCGGTTCGCATCGAAATCCGCCTGTACCGCCGCGTTCTTTTCTTCGACCGGCGCACTCTGATTTGCCGGCGGCGCGGGCACATCAGCCTCGTAACGAAAATTCAAACGCAGCGCCGGAACGTCGCGCAAAGCGGCGGGCGAAACCTGCGACGGTTCAAAAATATTTTTCTGACACGACGCCGATGCGAGCAGTAATGTAAAAACAATAATTTTCTTAAAAATCCGCATATTTGAAAAAGCGAAAAATAAATTCTTTCGCCAATCATATTCCGTGAAAGAGTCGAACAACATTATGCCGCAGTTGTTCGACTCTTTCAGAGTCGGAATAGCTTGTCTGTCTGCTAGAGGATTACATTCGTTGCACTCATTTCACCCTCTGCTGTGTTGTCTGCCATCTGCGGCGACTTCACTTTAAATCAGTTCCGAGAAACGTTCGGTAAATCGCCTTTTGCTCGTCGGTCGGATTCTCCAGCGCGGCGATTTGATAGGCGGCGCGCGCGCGTCCGCCGAGCGTGATTTCGATTTCGCGCAGCTCGTCGAAACGAAAAACGGTCAATTTCACCTTATCGCCGACCTTCTTTTCGCCCAGATAACTCTGCAGAAACGTCTGGTTCGCGCGCACGCCGTCAACCGCGATAATCTGGTCGCTCGCGTTCAAACCCTGTTCATACGCGGGCGTTCCCTTCGGAACAGACGAAACCGTCAGGCGGTCGCCCTCCTGCCGCGTGTTTGCGCCGAGGTATGGAGTTTCGCGTCCCCGGCTGTCTTTCAATTGCAAGCCGATGCCGTTAAGAATCGCGTTGTAATCGATTTCGGCGCGCCCGCGCACGTATTTCGCAAAGAAATCTTCCAAAGATTTTCCAGCCATCAGCTCGGAAGCCTTCTGGTAATCTTCGGGCGTGTAATTACGGTTCTTTTTGTAAAATTCGTTGTAAAGATGGCGCATCACGTCGTCCAGAGACTTCGCGCCCTTCGACGCCGCGCGGATTTCCACATCGAGCAAAAAGTTGACCAGCTCGCCCTTGTCGTAATAGGAAATCTGGTTGTTGACCGAGTTTTCGTCCTGCCGGTAATACTTAATCCACGCGTCGAAGCTCGATTCTTCGAGCGACATTTCAAAACGTCCGGGTCGGTCCTGAAGCGATTGAATCTGCGCGGCTTTGCCGTCTAAGAATTCTTTCGCCGAGAAAATTCCGGCGCGCTCGACCAGAACCGATTCGTAATAAGCCGTGCCGCCCTCGGCAACCCAGAGCAGTTTCGTGTAGTTTTCGTTCTCGTAATCAAACGGTCCGAGCGCGTCGGGACGAATGCGTTTGACATTGAAACAGTGAAAATATTCGTGCGCGACGAGCGTCATAAAATTATTGTGCCCGTTGCCCGAAAACCCGAATCTGCCGAATTGCAGCGCCGTCGAATTCAGGTGTTCGAGACCGCCGCCGCCGCGCAAATTCAGAATAAACGTGTAATCGTTATACGGCAGCTCGCCGAAAATCTTATAGGCTTCCTCGACGACTTTTGCCGTGTCGCGCGCGATTCGCGCCAAATCGTAATTGCCTTCGCCTTCGATGACAAACCGGTGCTGTTTGCCCTGAACCGTGAAATAAATGTCGTGAAAATTGCCGACTTCAAACGGCGAATCGTAAAGAATATCGAAGCTTTCGGCACGAAAAGCATTCTCGCCGCCCTCGACTTTCGGCAAGCCCGTCGCAATCTTCCAATCCTTGTATGGCACAACCTTGACGGTCGAAGCGGCTTTGAGCTGCCCGTTCGGATACATCAACAAAGCGGCTGGCGTGAAAAACGCGTGGTCTTCGTTTAATTCATTCGTGCGAACCGTCAGCTCGTTCGCGTAAACATTGTAGCGAACAACGATTTCTTTCGCGCCTTTCGTGTCAATCTGCCACGAATTCTTGTCTGTTTTGCGCCACGTTAAAGCATTGCCGCCCGCGTCTGCCGCGCCGAAGCTTTCGACGTGCCGCGCGTATTCGCGCACCAGATAGCTGCCCGGCGTCCAGACCGGCATCGAAATCTCGGCTTGCGCCGCACCGCCGGCTGCCCAATTAAGCCGCATTTCGACTTCCAGAAGATGCGTCCATGGTTTCGACATCCCGATTGTGTAGCTGATTTGCGGCGCTGCCGCCGGTGTGACTTGCCCGGTCGCCTGTTTAGTAATCGTCTTTTTAGCTTGTGCCGGTGATTCCTGATACATAGAAAATAGAAGTGCTGTGATTAAAATTAAAAATATTTTTATGTTTGCCCGCTTTTGCATCCCTTTTGCAAATTCCCCCAAAATGTTATGGTAAATCTTTGTTATCTTACTACAAAATGAACTTTCGAGCAGTAAGCGTAATTCGTCTTAAATCAAAATGAGCCAGGAAGAAACTGCCGTAGAAATTACGGGCAGCGAGCCGGAAAAGTTTTTCACCAAACCGCTGCTCGTCATTTTCATCACCATGTTTATCGACCTTATCGGATTCGGTATCGCCATCCCGGTTCTTCCCGATTATGCGAAAAACGAATTCGGCGCGTCGCCTTTTACAATCGGCTGGCTGATTGCTTCCTACTCGATAATGCAGTTTATCTCGACGCCGTTTCTGGGTCAGCTTTCCGACAAATACGGTCGCCGTCCGGTCCTGCTCATCAGTCTTCTCGGCACGAGCGTCGCGGCGATGATTACCGGTCTTGCCAATACGTTGCCGCTCCTTTTTTTCGGGCGCATTTTCGACGGCACGACCGGCGGCAACATTTCGACCGCGCAAGCCTACATCGCCGACGTGACGAGTAAGGAAAATCGCGCGAAAGGCATGGGTTTAATCGGCGCGGCGTTCGGTCTCGGGTTCGTTTTCGGTCCGGCAATCGGCGGGATTTTAAGTAAATTCAGCCCGCACGCGCCGTTTTTCTTCGTCTCGGCGCTCGCTTTCTGCAACGCGACGCTGCTTTATTTCATCCTGCCCGAATCAATCAGGAAAGGCGAACAGGAACCAACGCGCGAATTTCGCAAAAATCGACTCGCCGACCTTTTCGACTCGCTGAAAAACAAGCGGTTCGGAACGCTGACGGCGGTTTACTTTTTTCTCGTCACGGCGTTTTCGATTATGAATTACGCCTTTGTGCTTTATACATTGGAGCGTTTCGGCTATCGTCCCGAACAGAACGGTTACATTTTCGCGTTTATCGGAATTATCGCGGTCATCTTTCAGGGCGGACTCGTCGGCAGGCTCGCCAAAATGTTCGGCGAAAACGCGCTCACGATTGCGGGCTGTTTGATAATGGCGACGAGCCTTTTTCTGATTCCGTATATTTTTCCGCACACCGGCGGCTTGATTGCGTTACTAATCGCGGTCGCGATGCTGGCAATCGGCAATTCGATGGCGACGACCGCCGTGACGAGCCTCGTTTCAAAAAATTCGAGCGACCGCGAACAAGGCAAATCGCTCGGCGTTATCCAATCAGCCGCGAGCCTTTCGCGCGCCATCGGTCCGGCGCTCGGCGGCGTGCTGCTCAACAACGCGGTCAGTCAGGTTGACGATGCGACCGTTCAGCGCACGTTCTGGACAGCCGCCGCGATTATGATTGTCGCCACGCTCATCGCATTTTTTTCGCGCTCGCTGCACCGCGAAGATTAATTTAATCCACCGATAATCACAGGCAGACACAGATAAAATCATTTGATAAATCTGCGCTCATCTCCAATTTAGCTGTCGATTATTTTTTCTTTTTCGGTTCTAAAACCGTTTCGAGATGCCAGTTTTTATCGGCGAATTCGTCTTTTGATTTGATAATCAGCCAGTTTTTTTCGTGATTGTAAAATTTCAAGAGCGTGAATTCGCCCTTCAGCTTTGCGCCGTGAAAGGTAAAAACCAACTTCCCTTTTTTGAGCTGCGCTTCCGCGTTTTCGGCTTCAAATTCGCCGTTGTCCCAGATGGCGACTCGTCCCGCGCCGTATGTACCTTCCGCCAGCGTGCCTTCAAAACCGATGTACGAGAGCGAATGGTCGGGCACGGCGACCGCCAATCTTTTATCGGAAGGATTCATCGAAACGCCTTTCGGAACAGCCCACGATTTGAGAACGCCGCCGATTTCGAGCCGCAAATCGAAATGCAGCCGCGAGGCGTGATGTTCGTGAATCACAAAGCGTTTTCGCATATTCAAGACAAGACAATTTTAGTTTACAACCATCTCAATAAGAAATAACCTCATCCCTGACCTTACCGTTTTTGATGCGGATAATCCAGATTTTGCCGTAATCCGAATCTTCGGGCATTTTATATTTGCTGTCTTTAAGAAGCAGATTCGCAAGCTGAAACGTCGTCGAATTATGTCCGGCGACGGCAATTTGCCGCTCTGTTTTCGACGCTAAAAGCTTTTCTACAAGCTCGTTCATATTGCCGGGTTCGTAAAACTCGATTGGCAGATTTTTGAGTCGCGCCAGCGGAGTCACGGTCTGCAAAGTGCGCGGGTAGTTGGTCGAAAAAATTCGCGCCGGCTTATATTTTCCCAGCCGCTTCGCCAATCGAACGGCTCGTTTTTGCCCCTCGGTCGAAATGTCAGGCTCGGATTCGTCGCCTTCGGTCGCCGTTTCCTTTTCGGCGTGGCGGAAAATAATGACGGTGATTGTTTTTTTCTGCGCGAACGCCTCGCCGCCCGCCGGAGCGAGTAAAAATAATCCGGCAACCAGCGGAATAAAAATCTTCATGAGTTTAATTCTGACAAAAACCGGCGATTTTTTCATCGTGACTAAAATATTTTCCCGCCCGAAGCAACTAATTTTAAAACTCGCCGCATCTATTTTTCCGAACGCCCGATTGGCGTGTAAAGCCTTGTCAGATAAAGCAGTTTAATACTATCTGCAAGGCTCTTTTTGTGCCTAAATTCAGAGAAAACCATTCTCAAGGAGTAATAAAAAATGAATACATTGATAAAAATCTTAATCTCGACGTGTGTCCTGTGCGCGGGCGTCTTCGCTCAAACTAACGGGGACGAATACAAGAAAAACGAATTCTACGTCGGTTATTCAAATCAGCAAATCGACCGCGGCAATTACCGCACCGCGAACGGCGTCGAAGCCGCATACGTCCGCAACATTCACCGTTACTTCGGCATTAAAGCCGATTTTTCCGGCGCGTTTCGCAGCGATGAATTTCAAGTCAGTTCGAGCGATACAATCAACGGAAATTATTCCTATCGCGGAAAGGGGAATAATTCATACTATAACTTTTTAGGCGGCGTGCAGGTTAAAAACAATGTTTCGCGGGCGCGCTTTAAACCTTTCGCGCACGCGCTCGCCGGTGTCGCCGTCACGCGCAGCAAAAACGACGCGCTGACCTGCGTGTCGGGAACGTGTCCGACGTTCATCACCAACTCTGTGCCCTTTACTTTTAACAATACGAATTTCGCGATGGCACTCGGCGGCGGACTCGACATCAAAATCAACGATAAAATCGATTTTCGTGCGATTCAGGTCGATTACAACCCGATTTTTCGCGGCGGCTTCCGCCAGGACAACATCCGCTTCGGCATCGGTTTTGTCATTAAGTAAACTTCCTAAAAACTTTAGTAAAAAAGAAGTGGGAACTTAGGGGCTCCCGCTTCTTTTTTATTCAAACACCAGTATTCTGAATTTCTGACCGTTTTTTATCTAACGTAAATATTCATTTCATAAATTCATCCGGGATGAGCGCGCGGTTTGTGAAACGCAGTTTTCGGACAGCGCCTTTGAACCAGTAGACTTTGTTTTGACGAACACCGATTGACGTGACGCCTTTGCCGAACGCGCTGCGCGTAATTTTCCCCGCGAGTTCGAGTTTGCCGTTGACGTAATGACGCATTTCCGTGCCGTCGAAAACGAGCGCGACCGTGTACCATTCGCCAACCGCGTGTTTGAAATTTTCGGCAAAAAGAGTCGAGCGGTTTTCGCCCTGTTTGATGAACGTGTCGAGAAACCAAACGCCCCCGACCAGCCGCGTTTCGAGCAGCGCGCGGCTTTCCGTGTTCGCGGTGTCTTCGATGTGCAGCCAGCGCTGCTCCGCGCCGCCGCCCGCATCAGGGCGAAACGAGGCTTCGACCGTAAATTCGCGAAAACCCGCGAGCGGATTCGCGTCGATCAAAACGCCGTCGTCCGCGCCGTCGAACAAAAGGGCTTTGCCGCGCGGCGTTTTGATGATTTGCGGATTGCCTAATACCTCGACCTTTACGCCGCCTATTTTTTTGAGGTTGTCGATTTTCCACGTAATAGATTTTTTAGGCGTTTGGGCAACCCCTGCGACGGCGAAAACGAGCAAAACAAGCGCGGCAAATATTTTCATAGAGTTTGGTAAACGCTAAACAAACATCTTGCCCGGGTTCAAGATGCCGTTCGGGTCGAAGACTTTCTATATTTTCAGGTCGTCAAGCTTTACGACATTGACGGAAGAAATGTCTTGAAAGTCGTCCCAATCGTCGGTCGGCAAATCGGCGTTGGTATATTTGGCAGAGGCGAGAATTACGGCGTCGGGGAGTTTTATCTTTTTGATTTTATTTTTGCGATAAGTGATTGACTGGTCGGCGATTGCCCTATTGATTTCAATTATTTCGAGATTGGCAAAGATGTCGTCGATAATATCTTTTTCAGCCGCCTCTTGAAATTCGTGAGCGTAAACTTCCATATAAGTTATGATGGAAACATAAAACTCGTCGTATTTAGACAGCAATTTTTCAACATCAATCTTTTCTTTCGAAGCAAAGATAATTACATTGCTGTCTAAAATAGCTTTAGTCCCATTCATCTCTTAATTTTCTCTGCCATTCGACAGGGTCTTCAATGTCTTGAAAGAGTTTCGCGTCCTGTGCTTTTTTGAAAGCGGCGAATAATTTCTCTTTTTTCTCCTTTACTTCTTCGGGCATTTCAATCGTGATTACAACATGCGCCATCGAGTTTTCGTAATCTTCAAACTCCTTCGGCAGATGAATGACGCCGTGTTCGATTTTAGTTGTAAATTCGAGCGAACTCATATCTCACAAAATAACCCAAAAACCGTATTTTTTCAATAATTTTATCAAACGAACACGTGATTCAGACGGCGTGAGGCATATTGCAGGCACGCCTGTAAATCTTCACGTTCGAGGTCGGGCATTTCTTCCGCGAATTTCTTCGGCGCTTAAGCCTGCCGCGTATAAATCCAAAACGTCGCTCACGCGGATACGCATTCCGCGAATGCATGGACGACCGCCGCATTATTTCGGATTAATCGTAATTCTTCTCAATAAATCTTGTGTCATAACTTTTTTACATTATCACATAAAACGCCGGTTAAACGAACATTTTGCCCGGGTTCAAAATGCCGTTCGGGTCGAAGACTTTTTTGATTGCTTTCATAATCGAAAGCGTCGGCGCGTCAATCGCCATGTCCAAGTAAGCGGCTTTGACGTAGCCGATTCCGTGTTCGCCCGAGATTGAGCCGCCCAGGCTCACCGAGAGCGCGAAGGTTTCTTTGACGCACGCGCGAGCGCGGGCGATTGAGTCCGCGTCGTCGCGGTTACACATAAAATTGACGTGAATGTTGCCGTCGCCGGCGTGCCCGAAGTTGGCGACGAAGGTGTTGTGCCGGCGCCCGATTTCTTCGACCTGCCGGATTAGCTCGGGAACACGCGAGCGCGGCACGACGACGTCTTCGTTGATTTTTAAGGTTCCGTATTTCATCAAAGACGGCGAAATCGCGCGGCGCACGTCCCAGAGTTTGTCTTCTTCTTCTTTCGTGCGCGAGCGCAGGATGTCGAAACCGCCGTTTTCTTCTAAAATTCTTTGAATTGTTCGTGCGTTTTTCTCGACTTCTTCGCAAAAGCCGTCAACGGCGACGATAAGAATCGCGCCCGCTTGCGTCGAAAGACCGAACGCGAAATTTTCTTCAATCGCGCCGATGCAGTTGCGGTCAACAACTTCCATCGCCATCGGCAGCAAGCCTTCAGGCGTAAATTTCGTCAAGACTCTGCACGCTTCTTCCATCGTTTTGAACGAGGCGCGCACGGTCGCGGTGGCTTCGGGCATCGGCAATAATTTTAAGGTCGCTTCCGTAATGATTCCGAGCAATCCTTCCGAGCCGCACATCAAGCCGGTAAGGTCGAATCCGACGACGTTTTTCACCGTCCGCCCGCCGGTGCGGATGATTTCGCCCATCGCGGTGACGACTTCAAGCCCCAGAACCGAATGTTTCGTCACGCCGTATTTCGGCGTTCGCATACCGCCCGCGTTTTCGGCGATATTGCCGCCGATGTAGGAATCTTTATAACTCGCCGGGTCGGGCGGAAACAATAATCCGTATTTTTCGACCGCCTGCTGCAATTCGAAAGTCGTTAAGCCCGGCTGGCAAATCACATATAAATCGTCCGGGTTGATTTCGATAATCTTTTTCATGCGGTCTGTGCCGACGACGATTCCGCCGTCAACCGGAACCGCGCCGCCCGTGTAACCGACGCCGCCGCCGCGCGCCGTGACGGGAAAAAGATACTCGTTGGCGAGCTTTAAAATCTCGGATATTTCCGCCGTCGATTCGGGAAAAACGACCGCTTCGGGCGGAAACTTTTCCTTGACGGCATCCGCGCCGTAAGGCTCGACCTTTTCAGGCTCGACGAGAACGTTTTCAGCGCCGACGATTTGGCGCAGTTTTGCGATGACTTCCGGTTTCGAAGCGTTCGTCGTCGCGCGCGGCTTGGCATTAAAATGGATAGATTGGTACATAAAGCAAAAATTTCAGACGTTTTATTATCTGAAATTTTTGCGAAATGTGAAATTGGACGAAATTTATAGCCGGTTCGAAAATTACATCATCGCCTTCAAACGCACTTCCAGTAAGTTGTTCATTTCGGTCGTCAGCGCGGCTTTGTCGGTGAATAAGTCCCAGACCTGACCGTCACGCGGCGCGGTTTCTTTGGATTTGATACCGGCGATAAGCTTGAAGCGGTCGTTCGGACTCGGGTGCGTGTCGTCTTCGCTTGTCTGGCGCGTGAGAATTTCGTTGTATTCCTGTTCCAAACTTCGACTGATGTTTTCTTCTTCGGGCGGCATCATTTCGTAGAGATTCTGCAGCGCGCGTCCCGTCTTGAGCGCGGCGTTTATTTCGCTTTCGGCGATGTGGCTGAACTCGACGTCGCGGCGAATGACATGTTTTAAGCCCTCGCGAAAAGCGTCAGTGCCGTAATGAT
This sequence comes from Pyrinomonadaceae bacterium, assembly GCA_036403375.1. Classification (GTDB taxonomy): domain Bacteria; phylum Acidobacteriota; class Blastocatellia; order Pyrinomonadales; family Pyrinomonadaceae; genus JAFDVJ01. Next base: position 7,343 of record DASWRC010000252.1, on the reverse strand, counting down.
AGACGGCAACGCGGTCGGCAAGGATTTCCTGAAGCCGGCTCGCGCCGTGCGTGATGCGGCGAAACAGAAAATGATAAAACCTGAGGAAATGAAATGCGATGTTGTAAAAGGTCGCCGTCCCGCTCCGCGCCATCGATTCGGCGAGCCGGATGATGTCGCTGTTGACGTGCATGGCGATTGTGCCGCCCGCCGTGTCGCGGTTTGAAAAATGCCCGTATTCGTGCGCGAGAACGGCGCGAAAAGCATTTTGGCTAAACCCGTTGAGCGCCGCCAAGCCGATAATCAGGACCCGTTCGGCTTTGTCCTGCATCTTCAGGCGAATTCCGCCGCGCTCGTAAACCGCCAGCTCCGCGCCGTGCGTGATGCGAATTTCGTCAGCCGGTCGCGTGCCGGCAGCCGCCGCCACTTCGCGCACCAAAGCCCATAATCCGGGCGCTTCCGACTCCGACAAAAGGCGTCCGGGGTCTTCTACTTTGGCGCGAATGACGAGCGATTTGACCATGTAAAAAACGGTCGCCAGCGCGACAAACCCGACAATCGCGACGAGCTTTATCGGAATACTGCCCGCCCAGACAAAAAACAGGATAATCCCGCCTGCCAGGACAATCACGAGCAGCATCACAACCGGCTGCGAAAGATAATAATAAATTCCGGCGACCGTCACGACTTTTCTGTAAATGCTGCGAAGTCCCGCCTGTCCGCCGCCGGTAATGTCGTTCGGGTCTGAATTTTCAATCGAGCGGAGCGTTTTGACGGACAAAATTTTGCCCGCGACAAAAAGAATAATCAACCCGAGAATCCACGCGCCGACCAGATAAAACCCGTAACTGATGTAATCGCCCAGCCCGAAATACTGCTCGCTTTTCGCCTGTTTGATAGCCGCTAAAACCTGCGCGGTCGCTTCGGGCGGCATGCCTTTGCCTTCGGCGTTCTTGAGTTCCGCTTCCGCCGCCGAAAAATTGCCTTCGTTGGCGAGCCGGATGCCGTTAAAATAATGCGTCGCGGCTGTCCCGGGAAACTTGCTGTTGAGCGTACTGACTATGTTGTTAAACTCTTCGACGCGATTCGTCGATAAGGCAAACTCGGCAGCCATCGCCGGGTAATCGGAATCGTTTTCCGTGTCTTTCTGCATCGCTTCGCGCGCTAAAACAAACGCTTCCTCAAGCTCCGATTTTGTCGGCTGGTAACTGTTCGTGCCCGCGTCCGTTAAGGCAATCGCGTGACCGATTAAGTTTTCGGGCGAGCGCCGCAGGCTGAGCGCTTTTTTTGTTTTTTCCAAGCCTTCGGCGCGCTTGCCGGCGCCAATCAGCGCAAAGCCCAGACGCCTGAGCGCCGCGTCAAAATCCGGCGCTTGTTTGAGAACTTCCGTGTAGAGCCTGGCGGATTCCTCAAAATTCTTCGCGTCGAGCGCTTCGGTTGCAGACTTGAACGATTCAACGGCTTTCGGCACGACCTTTTGCAGCTCCTGACGGACTTTCTCTTCTTTGGCGGCGTCGCGCGTCCGGGTCTGAGCGCTTGCGAAACCGGTAAATAAAAAGCAAACCAGCAATCCGGCGAGAAGCCAACCGGCAAAGTATTTCATAAATTGTCTTTCCTTAATTGTCTTTCCTTTATAGGGGTTGAGTATTTTTGCAGATTTGGAATCTGCAAAATGATTGAAAAGTTTATCACACGCGCGAAAAATCCCCAACAAAAGCTTTGCGCTTTAGCGTCTTTGCCGGAGAAAACTGTTTCCCGCCGGAGACGCCGTGAGGCGCAAAGTTAAATCAAATTTCAACTACCCAAACCATCTCTGAGTGCGCCTTTGACACGCTCTGCCCTGGTTTGTTAAGTTAGAGATGCTTCCGCAGGGGAGTAACTCGCCGCAGACGGAAAAAGCGGTATCGCAGATGACGACATACTGATGTTTTGAAAGGAACATCCGCGCTGCGAGCAGAAAATTTTTAATAATAATTCTGTGAGCCAGACCTGTGATGAAGAACGATTCCGAACGGAATTGTTTCTATCATCACAGGTCTGGCTCTTTTATTTTGTTTGGAATAATTTATGACAGCTTTCTGGATTTCTTTAATTTATGTTTTCGTCGCCGAAATGGGCGATAAAACGCAGCTTGTCGCACTCGCTTTTGCGACCAAATTCAAAACGTGGACGGTTATCGCGGGCGTCTTTCTGGCAACTTTCGTCGTGCACTTGATTTCGGTCATCGTCGGCGGCGCGGTGAGCCACGTCCTGCCCGTGTTCTGGATAAAAGCGCTCGCCGGACTGAGCTTTATCTTTTTCGGCTTATGGACTCTGCGCGGCGATTCGCTCGATGAGGACGAGGTTTCAAAGGCGAGCCGTTTCGGTCCGCTTTTGACGGTCGCCGTCACGTTTTTTCTCGCCGAGCTTGGCGATAAAACGATGCTTGCGACCATCACCATCGCGAGCGAGCAGAATAATTTCGCGGGCGTCTGGCTCGGCAGCACGGTCGGCATGGTTCTGGCGGACGGACTGGCGATTATCGTCGGCAAACTGATGGGCAAAAATCTGCCCGAAGCGTTGATTAAATACGTCGGCGCGGCGGTTTTTTTGATTTCGGGACTGTGGACTTTGTGGGAAGCGTTTCGGTAAGGAGTTTTTAACGCCGGCGACGCGAAGAGGAAAAGGCGCAAAGAATTTTTAAATAGTAGAATCTGCTTTCACTCGTTCATTTTACATTAAAGCCGTTTCAAAAAACTTTGCGTCTTGGCGTTAAAAATCTTCATAAAAATCATCCGAAAAGGCTCGGCTGTTCTTCGTCTTCCGGCTCGTAGCCTTCGGGAAACCAGCGGTATTTTTCCAAATCGCACCTGCCCTTTTCGCTAAACGCGACGCCTTCGTCTTCAAGCATTTTTTGCTGGACGTTGTAGGGCAGAAACAATTTCGAGGTCGAACAGCTGCCCTGCGAATTAATCACGCGCTGCCACGGAACGTTTTCCGAATCAGCCGCGTGCATGACGTAACCGACGGTGCGCGCCGTGTAGCCTTCGCCCAAAATCGCGGCGATTTGCCCGTAAGTCATCACGCGCCCCGACGGAATTTCGCGGACGATTTTGTAAACTTTTTCGCGGTAGCTTTTATCGTCAACATTCATAGTTTTTTAAATGGAAAACGGAAAATGGAAAATGACTAATTGAAATTTTAGTATTTTATTTTCCATTTTCCATTTTCCGTTTTCCATTTACCTTCGATTGCCGATTCTTAATCTCAACTCGCGCAGTTTCAAGTCCAATTCTTCAGGCGAAGTTCCCGCGTACTTGACGGGCAAAAACCTCCGGCTCGAAGATTCAAACACGGCGAGAAGCTCCATATATTCCAACAATTCAAGGTCGCGGCTCGGGAAATAATCGTTTGCGGCGCGGGTCAAATGTTCTTTCGCAACAGCCGCATTATCGCCGGATTCGCGCGCCGCGTCGTCGTTTGCCATCAGAAGGACGGCTTCGACGTCGGCGTTGCTGTAACCGACGAGCTTTCTGGAAAATTCTTCGCGCAGTTCCGTTAAATCGACACCGGTTTCGATTTTATTTTTCCGCAAAAGCGCTTTCGCGACCTGCTCGACTTCTTCGGGCGTCTGCGAGTAAAGAAACGGAATTTTGCGGTCTAATCTGCCGGCGCGTTTTAAGTCGACATCGAGCTTATCGGGGCGATTCGTCATCACGATAAACAAAATGCGCCCGCGGTTCGAGGTATCGGACATAAATTCCTTGATGCGCGCAATGACGCGCGAAGAAGTTCCGCCGTCACCGTCGCCGTCCGTGTTGCCGAACGCGCGGTCGCCTTCGTCAACAATCACGATAACCTGTCCGATTGCCTTGATAACGCTCAGGATTTTTTCCAGATTCCCTTCGGTCGCGCCGACCCACTTCGAGCGAAAATTCTTGAGCTTTATCGTCGTCAGTCCGCATTCTTTGGCAAAAGTTTCGGCGACGAATGTTTTGCCCGTGCCCATCGGTCCGGTGAACAAAATTCCCATCGGCACGCGCGAACGGTTGCCGCGGCGGATGCTGTCGGCGATGACCAGCAAATCTTTTTTGACTTCTTCCATTCCGCCGACGATTTCAAAACCGCGTTCGGGTTCGACGAATTCGACCAGCCCGAAACATTCGCGTTCCAGAATTTCGCGTTTGCGGCTGGCGATTAATTTATCGGCTTCTGCGCGGGCGCGTTCGAGCGGATTCGCTTCGGTTTCGATTTCTTTCGCTTCCGGCGCGACGAGTTTTTTTATTTCCTCGCGGTTCATTCCGCCCGTCAAAGCGGCGAGCTTGTGAGCCCGTTCTTTCGCGTCCGGCGAAGTTCCCAAAAGCGTCTCGATAAACGCCTCGCGGTCGTGAAGCTGTTCTTCGGCTTGCGGCGGCGGCAGCAGAATCGAAGAAATCTGGACGGATTTCAACCCGGCAGTCGCTTCGGCATAACGGGCTGCGTCTTCGTCCGTCAGGCGCGAATCGGTTTGCGCAACCACCTGTTTGCGAGTCTCAAAATCGGGCATCGGAATCTCGATGGTCGAGATTTTCGGATTCGAAACGATTTTCGGCGCGAGCTCGGCAATATTTTCGGCGATTAAGATAATTATATTGTCGCCGCGCTCGATTTCGGGCAAAAACGACCAGCGATGCAGCGTGACGATTGCCGAACGGTCGGCGTCGGTCTGAAAACTCGTTTCGCCGGCGGGCGCAATCGCCTCGGCGTATTCCAAAACGACCGCCGTTTTGTCGGTCAGACGAATCGAGCGTTCGAGCATCGTCAAAACCCTTGCTTTATCTGATTCGACCGCAATCGACTGCCAATCGGCAAAATTCTCTGTTTTTTTCGGAAAGCTCGCGCCCGACGAAAGATTATAAACAACGATGTTTTCACGCGAATCTTTAAGCAAAACGCCGGTCAAAAATTCGGTCAAACCGAGCATTTTGCCGTCGTTTAAACACACGTCGAAAACATTCCCGTGCAGAATAAACATCGAAGATTCGCCGCGCAAATATCGCTTGCGCAGTTCTTCCGCCCAAATCGGTAAATTTTTTGTTTCAGCCATATTTAAAGTTAAGAGTTAAGAGTTGAGAGTTAAGAGTTGAGAGTTAAGAGTTGAGAGTTAGTTGGAACGAAGATATTGACTCAAAGCCATTGTCATTCGCGCAACTTTATCCAATAACTCATAAATCTCATCGAACTCTTTTTTCGCCAAATAATTCAAATCAAATGCAATGTATAAATGTGATTGGGTTTCGGCTACCGAGCCATGCGCGATGTTCAAAAAATTAGCAAACTCTTTATTGGAATGTCTTCCTTGTCCCTCGGCTATATTTGCCATTATAGAAACGCCTGAACGTCTTATTTGATCTCGCAAGCCAAAATCTTTTGAAAAATTTGCGTCAGATGTTAGTTCATAAATTCTTTTCGTTGCTTTTCTAGCTTTTTGCCAAGCCTGAATATCTTCAAATCTAGAAAATTTAGCCATTATCTAAAATCTCCTTATGATTTTTCGAGAAATTCTCTCAACTCTCAACTCTCAACTCTCAACTCTCAACTCCCAACTCTCAAAGCGTTCGTAAAATCTGCTCGGTTTCCTGCGCCGTTTCCTTGATGCTTTCGACGCCGTCGAGCAGTTCGTCGAGCTGTCCCGAAAGCTCGTTCGGCGACTGCATCGTGACGATTTGGTCGGCTAAAAGCTGGAACGAATTTTCGATTAAATTTATCTGCCCGTAAGCGATTTTCAGGTAACGGCGAATTTCCGAGACGCGCTCGATGCGTTTTTTGATAATCGCCAGATTTTTTTTGGCAATGTCGAGCTCTATCGCATCCGCTTTGTCCTTTGTATTTTCGATAAAATTCTGCCAATGCCGCTCAGTCTGTCCGAGCTGCCCGACATCGACGGACGCGAGATAGTTTTCATAGCGCGAACAGGTCACGGCTAAATCGATAAACGAGTTGACGAGATTGTGAGTTTTCGTGATTTCGCCGCGCAGCATATCGCCCGCGAACGACGGATTTTGCGCCGCGAGCTGCTGAATCTCTTTTTCTTTATCAATCAGCGCGAGCACCCGATTTTGCGCGCCCGGACTCAATTTTTCGACCTGCGCCAGGCGCCGCCGCTGTTCGAATTCGAGCTTTTCCTTTTCATACATCGGGTCCCAGAGCAGCCTCTGCATAAACCTGGACTGCGAGCCGTGAAGCAGCCACAAGCTCTCAACCCCGAGCGCGGCAACCGCAATCAGCGGATTTAAGGTCAGCACGGACGCGACGATTGCGCCGCCGAGAAGCGTTAAATTGTAGGGATTAACAAGCGTATATTTGAAATACGAAGGCTTGTCGGGAAATTTTTCTTCCGCGATTACGGAAGTTTCAGCCGTTTCGGGCGTAAAGGAATTGTGAAGCGAAGCGTTTTGCGACGCACTTTGTCTTTGATTCGGAAATCTCTGTTTCTGCGATGAACTCATCGAATTTCAACTTTAAGACTTATTATAAAGCATTTGCAACAACTGATTTTCAATCGCCCGAAATTCCGCCGTCGATTTAAGCGTGATGTCTTTGACGGGAAAAGCGGGAACGTCAACTTTTTCCAAAATCTGTGCCGGACGCTTCGACAAAACAAAGCAGGTGTCTGCCAGATAGACCGCTTCGGAAACGTCGTGCGTGACGAAAACAATCGTGTTGTTTTCCGCCTTTGAAATTTGAAGCAGCAGGCTCTGCATGCCCCAGCGCGTCTGCGGGTCGAGCGCGCCGAAAGGTTCGTCCATTAAAACCACGCGCGGGTTATTTATCAAAGTCCGCGCAATCGCGACGCGCTGTTTCATCCCGCCCGAAAGGTCTTTCGGATAACGCTCGGCAAATTCCGCCAAGCCGACCTGTTCGAGAATTTTGGTCGAAAGTTCTTTGCGTTTCGCTTTGTCGATGCCCTGCAATTTCAAGCCGTATTCGACGTTCCGGCGAACCGTCAGCCAGGCAAACGAAGTGTACGCCTGAAAAACCATTCCGCGGTCGCGCCCGACTTCGCGGACGGGTTTTTCATCAACCAGAATTTCGCCCTTCGTCGGCGGAATAAGTCCGGCGATTGATTTTAGAATCGTTGATTTTCCGCAGCCCGAAGGTCCCAAGAAGACGATGATTTCGCCGCAGTCGGGTTTGTCCGCAACGTCAAACGAAACATCGCGGACGGCTTCCGTCTTTTCGCCGTCGCGGGCAATGTAAGTTACGGAAAGGTCGCGGACGCTCAGTTTTAACGGCGACGACGAGGCGGCGGCGGTTTGAGTTGAAGTTGTTTCGGTTTGTGGTTCCATAAAAGTTAAGAGTTGAGAGTTGAGAGTTGAGAGTTTGAAGAGTTTGAAGAGTAAAAA
>DASWRC010000251.1:0-2999 GCA_036403375.1 Pyrinomonadaceae bacterium | reverse complement strand
CGTTTTACGGACTTCCGACAACAACCTGGGTGTTGTGCCCCGGGATGGCTCAGCGACCAGCCGGTTGCCGGTTATGACGCGCACTAATCCGGCGCGTCGTAAAGAACGAAGCACCAATTCGGTGAAGTTGGAACGGATTTTCGGGGTTGAGGTAGAAATTCGTTTCAATCGAAAAGATTGGTGTTTCGTTTTATTTTTAATGTGAGAATCGGATAAGAAATGTTCTGACGCAAAGATGCGAAGCTGCCAGAGGCGCAAAGGGATTTTTATTATTTACCGGCTGCTTCACTTCAGGATAATAAGCTGTCAATTAGAAACATTACGGCAACGACAAAATCCAACTTCGCGCTTTTGCGCCTTTGCGTTGAAACCACGCTTATCCGATTTGAGGTTATTTTTTAAGTTTAAAGTCTTTCGATATAACCGGCGGCTTCCGCAAAAGTTTCAGCGTAAAGCTCAGCCGGAAAGCGGCGGCGAATCAGGTCGTCGTCGAATATTTTGCCGCCTACGATAAGCGGAATTTTCAGCCGGACGACGTTTTCGCGAAATTCTTTGTAATCGCGCGCCGCGCGGTCGAGGTCGGAAAGATAAGTTGCCGACAGACAGACGGCGTTTGGCAGATGCTGCGAGGTTTCATCGCCCAGCGAAAAAAGCGGCGTGTTCGCGCCGAAATTCAACACTTCCCAGCCTTCGTTTTCAAGCGTGACCTGCGCGAGGTATGTCGGCAGATCGTGCAGGTCGCCTTCAAGCGCCGCGCAAAAGGCGGTTTTGCCTTTCATCTCGGGCAGCGGAAGCGACGTGCGGAGCTTATGAACGGCGTAATGCACCGCGCGCGAGGCGAGATGTTCCTGCGCCACGCTCAATTCGCCGCGATACCACAATTCGCCGATACGCCGCATTGCCGGGCAGACTATATCATCGAAAATCTCGGTCAAAGCCGTGCCTTGCAAATAAGTACCGATGATAAAGTTGGCGGTTTCTTCCTCGCAGCCCGCAGCCAGCAAATCAAACAGCGTCGAGTTGGAGCCTGCCAGATTCTTGCGCCGCGCAACCGAGTTTTGAACCGACTGGTCGCCGTGACAGGTTCTTTGCCCGAGACCTTGTTCGCGCTGAAACCTGGCGACTTCTTCGGCGCGAAAACGCCGGTGCTTGCCGCTCGTGCGTTCCGATTTCAAAAATCCGGCGGCTTCCCATCGTTTGACGGTCGCGTCGCTCACGCGGCACAATCGGGCGACTTCTTTGGTTGTTAAGTAATTTGTCTCCGGCATTCCCATGTTTGATTGTAATTTATTTCCCTCCGGAGTTTAAAAACTCTATTGCCTCGCAACGCCCGCGCTTTTACCTTCGACCTTGAAGAAAGACTATACCGGAAACGCTCAAAACGCTCAATAGTCGAACAGCAAAAACAATATGAAACGGGTTTTTGTTAGGGAAATAGCGGATTTCTGTTTGACAGCGATGCGAGCGGCTTGTAACATACAAACGTTCAAACCGCTCGCAGTGATTTGGTGAAAAATCTAAAAACATTGAAAAGAGCGGAGTACTGAACAAGACGGGAAGAGAGAATCGTCGGTATTCAAGTTATCCAACCCCCGTAGATAACGGCGATTCTCTCTTTTTATGGAAAAAATCCATATAATCCGTCTTTGGATTTTTGTCCTTTGCGCTTTTCGGTGAAAAGTTTACAATTTCAAGTATAAAAAACGACCGGAATAAAGGACAAAAAAGAATGAAAATCGCAATCGGCGCAGACCACGCGGGCTTTGAAGTTAAAGAAAAAATCAAACGGCAGCTTGAAGAGATGGACATGGAGGTTGAAGACCTCGGGACCGGTTCAGGCGATTCGGTCGATTATCCCGATTTCGGCGCGAAAGTCGGGCGCGAAGTCGCCAGCGGAAAAGCCGACGAAGGAATCGTCGTCTGCGGTTCGGGCATCGGAATCGCGATTGCCGCCAACAAAATCGACGGCGTCCGCGCCGCCCAAGCCTGGAACGAAGAAACCGCGCGATTAGCCCGCCAGCACAACGACGCCAACGTCCTTTCAATCGGCGCGCGCGTCGTTGCAGAAGAAGAAATCCCGAAAATCGTCGCGGCGTGGTTCGACGCCGAATTCGAAGGCGGACGACACCAGAAAAGAATCGATAAAATCAGCGAGTTGGAGAAGTAAAATGAGTGAAATTTTAGAAAAAACAGACGAACTGAAAACGGTAAGTGTTGAAAAAGACACGTGGATTCTGGAACTGCCCGCCGAAGTTTGCAAACGTGAAGGTTTTGCCGAAGGAATGCTCGTCAGTTTGACCATTAAAGATGGCGGCATCCAAGCGTCATATATTCATCCTACGGAAAAAGCGCGGAAATCAGCCGAAAGATTTATCGGAAAATACGGCGATTTTATGAAGGAGATGCAGGAAATTGACGGATGAAGAAATTTCTTACATCGAATATGCAGAAGCGGTTGATTTGCATTTTGCTTTAATGAAACTTTGGGGCGAAACCCGTTTCGGAGTTGACAGCCGCGATTTGATTGAATCGGCTTTAGCGCGTCCGAAACACGCCGCCGTTTATGAAAACGCCAACCTTATTCGACAATCCGCAACGCTTGTTTTCGGTTTAATAAAAAATCACCCGTGGACAGGCGGAAACAAGAGAACGGCAAGTTTTCTAATGGAAGAATTTTTGCTTCGCAACCATTTTGAATTAACGGCAACCTCAAAAGATTTATACGAAATGTCCTTAGCCGTTGAGTCTGACGCCTGGAAAGTTGACGAGATTGAAAATTGGTTGCGTAATAAAGTAAAAATGATTGATTAAAGAATATGGACAATAAATCTAATCCCGCCCAAAGACTTTATGAAATAATGAAATCTGCCAAAACCTTGGATGGAAATATTAATGCTATATCAGGCTGGGCTAAAGTATTTAATCTTTCATCTAATTTATTTAACAAGGATGAAAGCAGTTTTGCTCAAAAAGTTAAAGAAATTAAAAAAAGGCAAGAA
>DASWRC010000250.1:0-14064 GCA_036403375.1 Pyrinomonadaceae bacterium | reverse complement strand
GCCTTCGATTTCCATTACCGGCGTTCCCGCGCCTTTGATGCGCGCGCCCATTTTATTCAGAAGGTCGGCTAAATCTTCGATTTCCGGTTCCTGCGCGGCGTTGTGAATCGTGGTTTTGCCAATCGCGAGCGAAGCCGCCATCATCACGTTTTCCGTTCCCGTGACGGTCACTTTGTCGAATGAAACGTCCGCGCCGACGAGTCTGCCTTTCGGCGCGCGCGCCACCACGTCGCCGGCTTCGAGCGAAACGGTCGCACCCAGTTGTTCAAACGCTTTGAGATGCAAATCAATCGGGCGCGTGCCGATAGCGCAGCCGCCCGGCAGACTGACCTTTGCCTGACCGAAACGCGCCAGCAGCGGTCCGAGTGCGAGAACGCTCGCGCGCATCGTTTTAACCAGCTCGTAAGGCGCTTCGAAGGTTTCGATATTCGCCGCCGTTACTTTATGCGTACGCAGCTCGGGCGTTAAAACGGTCGCGCCCAAATCTTCCAGCAGGCGGCGCTGCGTTATCAAATCCTTAACATACGGAACGTTGTGCAGAGTAACGGTTTCCGCCGACAAAAGCGTCGCCGCGAGACACGGCAGGGCGGAATTTTTCGCGCCGCTGATTTCGATTTTCCCTGTAAGCGGATTTCCGCCCTTGATTAAAAATTTATCCATAAAATTTAAAGGGCAGAAAAATTTTTTACAAGATTTCCGCCCGCTTCAGCATTTCTTATAGAAGCAAGTAGAAAATCTTATCACGAGTGCGGCGGAGAATAAAAATGCCGGATAAATATTTTTATGGATTATTTTTCTTCACGTAACGATTGTAAACAACATCGGGCGTTTCGAGATTCCGCCCGTTTTTGAGGTTTATCGCGAGCCGTATAAACTGCGCCATCGACCACGCCAGCGGCGTCGCCGAGCCGTTGCCTTCGCCGAATTCGAGCGTCGGCGGAATAAAGCCGTAATCAATCTTTTTCGGGATTTCCGCACGATCCCAGATTTGTTCGGGAATCATCAAACCGGCGTTTGAAAACGCGAGCATCGCATCAAGACGCTTAAATGCTTTTCCCAAATTCGAGTTAGGAGGTGCGGATTTTGAAGTATTCTTTACTGGTCTTAAAACTACGATGGGTACGGATTTTAGTTTTTCTTGAAAAATTCGGTTTTTTGTTTGAGCGTAAAGTGCCAATTCATATTGTCCGCGCTCGCCCGATAAAAGCGTCCAGAGATGCCCGTTGCCGCGCCACGTCGTATCCCAATTCCAGCGATTTCCCTCGTATGTGTCGCCGTAACCGTCGTGGTTATAACGATACCAGGCTTCGCCGTTCGGCGTTTTGACCTTTAAAACCTTGTCAACGACTGCAAGCGATTTTTGAATCAGCGCGTCGTCGGGCGATTTGACGCCGAGCCGGACGAGTTCGAGAAATCCGGCATCGACAATCTCGCGCTCGTCAAAAGTTCCCGCGCCGTTGCCGAGTTCGAGCCGTTCGCCGGAATCGGGTTTGCCGTTTTGCGACAAGCGCAGGTAATAATTGCCGTCGCCGTATTTTCCGGTGCGAGTCGCCGTCCAGTTTTCGACCGATGCCTGCCATCTGTCGGCGGTTTCAAGCCAGCGCCGCGCCGATACTTCGTCGCCGTTTATCCGCGCTATTTCCGCTGCGCAAACCAGACCGGCAATCTCCGCCGCAATCGTCGAAGGCGAAAATCCGGCTTCTTCTTCCCAGCGTTCCTGTTTCGTATACGGACCGTTTTTTACGATATATTCAGCCGATTTTTTGATGTTTTTTTCAAAGGTCGTTTTATCGGTTTTGCCTAATTGATAAGCCAAAATCAGCGGGTACGAAATTTCGTCCATCTGAATCGAATCGCCGACGGAGCGCCCGTCGAGCCACGAAATCTGCGGAAAGCTCCCGTCCGTCCGTTGTTGATATTTGAACAAATATTCAAGCGCTCTCGTTGCCGACGCTTTATCGCCGAGCGCCATGTAAGCGGTCGCGACCTGGTACAAATCGCGCGACCAGACCAGATGATAGCCGGTCGTCGTTTCGTTGCCGTTATTGCCGCCGCCCCATGGCACGCTCAAACTGGCGACATTTCCGCCGCGCGTCTGTTTATCTTCAAAAGCCTTTAAAACCATCGCCGCCATATTAAACTGCGCCTGATATTTCGGCTCGACGCGCGGCAGAGTTTTCACGTAATCCGCCCAGCCCCTTTCGTATTCGGTTTGTACTTTAGCGAACCCTTTGATTTTTGAGTTTTGCGCATTCGTCAGCGCTTCTTGTGAAGTTTTACCGAAACCTAAATATAAAGTTTCACGAAAGTGGTTTTGATCAATTCCAAGCCGTAAACTAACGGGCGCAAAAATAACAATGTTTCCGTTTTCTGCTTTTGAGTATTCTTTATAAGTTCCGTTTGGGTTTTTTCTAAGTTCCGTTAAAGCATCGCTTGTCCCGAAGAAACCGTTCGAAACTGTGCCTTGCAAGCGCGGTAAATATTTTTCGTCACCAAAAATATCGTTTGCGATTAAAACCGACGCAATATTTCCTTCCTGCGCAATCAACCCGCCATCAATCCAAGCAGAATCGTGCATTCCGCTGTTATTAATTGATGGATCATAATAAACGTAAAGTTGAAGTTCAGCGCGCAAATTTTTCGGTTCAAATTTAACGTCTATTAAAACAGTGCTTCTTTCGGGGTCGGTCGCGTAAGTTTTCGTGATTTTCCACTCGCCCGATTTTGCCGTGTTGATTTGCTGAAAACTCAATGAATCGGGACGCAACGGTTTGATTTCGTGATTCGCGTCGGTAAGCTCGGTTTCGACCTTTTTCGTAGTCGGGTTAACGACGACAAACTGCAAAACATTGACGTTTGCCGTATCGACCTGCGGGTAGAAAACTTCGGTCAGCATTCCGCCTTGCAAGGTAAACCAGATTTTTGATTCGAGCGTTGCGGAAGTTCCGACGGCTTGTTTGCCGGCGCTTGCCCATTGCGCGTCTTTGCCGGGCGCACCGGGCGCGAGCGTTTGGGCGTGTGAAGTAAAGAAAAAAATTCCCCCCAGGGCGCAAAGGCGCAAAGATGCAAAGTCAAAACAAAAGGCAAAAAGATTACTTAAGCGATATTTCATAAATTCTTTGCGGCTTTGCGGGAAAATTACTTCAATTTAATTTTTTTGAGCGCCTTCGGGATTTCCTTATTCTGCATAAACCATTTCCAGACGTTTCCCGAACGCAGATTTTCCGCGCTCAGCAGCGTGATGCCGACGTCGATGCCGATAACGTCTTTGTTTATCCAGCCGTTGTGCGGGTTGAAAGAATCGGTAAAACCGTAGCGACCGTAGATTTTATCGCCGTAGAGTCGTTTCATCTCCCGAAGCGCGGCGAGCGAAATGTCGGGCGTAAACATCAGGGAGCCGGCGGGCGCGCACGGAACGACCGTGCCGTCCGTTTCGGGATGCCGCGGCGGCGCGCCCCAAGCCGTGTAGCCGCCCGCAAAATCCGAAGCCGTCAAACCCCAGATATTCTCGTTATATTTCGGAAACTCCTTGCTTAAAACGTCGATGAAAAACTGGCGCTGCGCGCGCGTCGCCTTAACGGAATTTTCAAAATAATCGACGTTGAAATCTTTGTAGCGTTCATGCCGCCCGCGAAAATCAATCCACGCGTGCGAGAATTGATGAATAAAAAGCGGCGACACGGCAGCCAGATATTTGTAGCCGCCGTACTCCTGCCAGCCGCGTTTCCACGCGTACCACGATTGCCATGGAAGCGGGTGCGTCGGCGAGGCGATGCCTAAAATGTACAAAATCGCTTCCTCGCTGTAATCGTTCCAGCGGTTTTTAATATAGCCCGATTCGTTGTGCCAGCCGTGCGAAAGCAGATACGGGTCGGCGTTGAGCATCGCCTGAAAATCGATGCGCTTGTAAATGCGTGCGGCGAGGCGAACGATTTCCTTATCCTGAGCAAAACATTGGCGAACGGTCAAAACTCCGCCTAAAAGCAGCGCCGTGTCGATGGTCGAAATTTCGCTCTGCCAGCGTCGTTCTTCGGTTTCCGTGTCGATCCAATGATAAAACCAGCCGTCTTTGGTAAACGCCCGATTCGCGAAAAATTCGAGCGTCGTCCGCGCCCGTGCTTTGGCTTCTTCCGCTTTTATCCAGTTTCTGTCGGCGGCGATGCAAAGCCCGGTCAGCGCGAATCCGGTCGAGGCGATACTGCCGACGTGATAATGACTTTCGTCCTTGCCGGGCGCTTCGCCCGAGGTTCGCGCGCGGTCGAGCGTGAGACCGTTTTTCGTGCTCGAATGTTCCCAGAAATAAAGAAAAGCGCGGCGCTCCAAATCATCGAGAAACGCTTCGTCCTCTTTGGTTAATTGATAATTCCGCGCGGTTTGAGCAAAGGCGTGGAAGCTCGCGAAAAAACAGAAAAACAGCGCCAGAAGAACACAAAAGCCTGTTCGAGCAGGCTTTTTAAATTTTGAAATGTTACAAATCACAGCTTTTTAAAGATAACAAAAACTTTTTTTAGCCGCGGCTAAAGTTTCTCCGAATTGTTTTGCGCACATTATTTATTTTACCGTAAAATCGGCTTCCAGACCGCTCGCCGAATTCTGCCCGACCCAGACTTTGAAATCGCCCGGCTCGACCGTGAATTTGTTCTGGGCATTATAAAATCCTAAATGTTCCGATTTCAAGGTAAAAGTCACGGTTCGCGTTTCGCCCGCGCGCAGCGAAACGCGCTCGAAACCTTTTAATTCTTTCACCGGACGGGTCATGCTCCCGACCAAATCACGGATATAAAGCTGAACAACCTCCGTTCCTTCGCGACTGCCGGTGTTTTGAACGTCAACCGAAACCGTTAAGGAACCGGTCGGCGCGATTTGTTTTGCGCTCAGGCGAAGATTGCCGAGCTGAAAAGTCGTGTAGCTCAAACCGTAGCCGAACGGGTACAGCGGCGTGTTCGGAATGTCCAGGTATTTGCTCGTGTATTTATTGCTGGCGTCAAACGGTCTGCCGGTGTTCATCATATTGTAGAAAATCGGAATCTGACCGACCGCGCGCGGAAACGTGACGGGCAGTTTTCCGCCCGGATTAACGTCGCCGAAAAGCACGTCGGCGACAGCGTTTCCGGCTTCGGTTCCGGCAAACCACGTTTCAAGAATCGCGGGCGAATTTTCGGCTAACCAATTTATGGTCAGTGGTCTGCCGTTCATTAAAACAACCGCGTACGGCTTTCCGGCTGCCGCCACCGCTTTGACCAAATCGAGCTGCCGACCGGGCAGATTAATGTCCGAGCGCGAGGACGCTTCGCCGCTCATCGCTGCCGATTCGCCGACGACAATAATCGTAAAATCCGAATCTTTCGCCGCATCGACGGCTTTGTCAAAATCCTGCGTGTCTTCGCATTTCGCGTCGCAGCCTTTCGCGTAGCGGATTTTTGTGTTGCTGCCGAGCTTATTGCGAATGCCTTCGAGCAAGGTTACGGCATCTGCCGGTTTCCCGTCGCCGTTCCACGAACCCAGAACGTCTTCCTTGCTGTCGGCGAGTCCGCCGATTACGGCAAGCTCCTTGATATTTTTCCTCAGCGGCAAAGTTTGATTATCGTTTTTCAGCAGAACAAACGATTTCGCGGCAATTTCGCGCGCCGCTTGCCGATGCTCGGGCGCGAGCAGCGTTTTGGCTTCCAAAGATTCGTCCGTGTAAGGCTTGTCGAAAAGCCCGAGCCGGAATTTGACGCGTAAAATACGGCGCACGGCTTCGTCGATTGTCGCGGCGGTCAATTTTCGATTTTTCAAAAGCTGTTCGCCGTTTTGATTATAGAAACGGCTCACCATTTCCATATCGACGCCCGCATTTAAGGCAATCTGCGCCGCGTCCGCCTCGTCTTTTGCGATGCCGTGATTTAAGAGTTCCATGACGGACGTGTAATCGCTGACGACGAAACCGTCGAATTTCCACTGATTTCGCAAAACCTCGGTCAAAGTCCATCGATTCGCGCTCGCCGGGATGCCGTTCAAATCGTTGAACGAACTCATAAACGTATCGACGCCCGCATCTTTCGCCGCCTTGAACGGCGGAAAATAGACGTTATACAGAGTGTTTTCGGAAATATCGACGGTCGAGTAATCGCGCCCGGCTTGCGCCGCGCCATAGGCAACCCAGTGTTTCGCGCAGGCTAAAACGCGGTCGGGCTGGCTGTAGTCCGTGCCTTGAAAACCGCGCACCCGCGCCCATGCGAACTGTGCGCCGAGATAGGTGTCTTCGCCCGCGCCTTCGACGATTCTGCCCCAGCGCGGGTCGCGCGCAATATCGACCATCGGCGCAAACGTCCAGGCGACGCCCGCCGCGCGCGATTCTTTCGCCGCGATGTAAGCGGAAAGCTCTGCCGATTTCAAGTCGAAACTCGCCGCTTCGCCTAACGGGACGGGAAAAATCGTGCGGTAACCGTGAATCACGTCAAAAGCGAAAAGGTGCGGAATTTTCAAGCGCGAAGCAAGCGCCGCGCGCTGAAGTTCATTGACGTTTTTCGCGCCGCGCACGTTCAGGGTCGAGCCAAGCAAGCCTTTCCGAACCATTTCAAATTGTTCGGGACGACCCGCGCCGGTCGGAAAATCGCCGTCGAGCTGCTGCAATTGCCCGAGTTTTTCGGCGAGCGTCATTTTTGCGAGCAGCGCGTTGATTTTCTGTTCCGTTCCCGCTTGATTCCGCTTTTGCGAAAACGCGGAATTTGTTGTAATTATTGATAGTAAAGCTAAGCACGAGATGAATTTCGATATTTTCAGATACACTTTCATACCCTCTGTTATACTTTTCTAAATCGATGAAATTGTTAAGTTTAACAATTCTTCTAACCTTGCTCGCCGGAGCGGCAAACCTGTTTGCCCAGCAAACGGGCGTGACAAAAATTCTGCAGGACGCCGCCGCTCTGATACAAGCCGGAAATTTTGTTGATGCCGAACCGCTGCTTAAAAAAGCGGTTGCCGGCGCACCGCAAAATGCGGACGCGCATAATCTGCTCGGCATCGCGCTCGACCAGCTCGGCAAAACGACGGAAGCCGAACGCGAATATCGAACCGCGATGCGCCTTAATCCAAAAGCCGTCAGCCCGCGCGCCAATCTCGGCGTTTTGCTCGCAAAAACCAAACGCGAACAGGAAGCCGTGAAAACTTTTGAAGCGGTTTTACAGCTCAACCCGAATCATCGGCAGACCATCGTCAATCTCGGATTTCTTTACAGCTCAACCGCGGATTTCAAGCGCGCCGCCCAATTTCTGCAAAAGGCGAATCAAATTCAGCCCGACGATTACGAGATTCTTTTCAGGCTCGCGACGGCGCTTTATCAAATTCAAAAACTCGAAGAGGCAAAAGGCGCTTTTACGTCCGCCAAAGCAATTTCTCCAACCGCCGCCGAACCCCTCTATTTTCTCGGCTTAATTGCCTTCGACCAGTCTAATCTCGAATTGGCGGCGCAGTATTTTGAAAATGCGCTGGCGTTGAAGCCGGATTTTGCGGATGTCAATTTTATGCTCGGCGAAATTTTAGCCAAACAACAACGCTACGGCGAAGCCGTCACGTTTTACGAAAAAGCCGTCGCTCAGGATAAAACCAAGCCCGTCTATTTTGTTCGGCTTGGCGGCACTTACCTGCTCAGTTATGACACGCCGAAGGCTTTTCAATACTTTAAGGAAGCCGCCGAGAGATTTCCCGAAATAGCGGAAATTAAATATTTTTTCGCCATCGCGGCGCGCAGTCTCGGCGAATACGACGTAGCTTGGAGCGAAACCAAAAAAGCGCTCGCGTTAAAAGAAACGGCTGACGCCAACGCGCTGCTCGGCTCGCTTTTGATTGACCGCAGCAATTATGCGGAAGCCGAAAAATACTTACGAAAAGCCATCGCTTTAAATGCGAATCATTTTAACTCGCAGCAGGATTTGGGTCGTATTCTTGTCAAACAACAAAGATTTGCCGAAGCCTTGCCGGTTCTCCAGCGCGCCGCGGCTTTAATGCCGAACGTCGCCGACGTTCATTACCAGCTGTTTTTGACTTACACCCGTTTGAAACGCAGTCCGGAAGCCGGTAAAGAATTAGAATTATTCAAACAATTCTCCGATAAAAAATAGAAATCGTGCCGGAGCTTCACAAAAGATTTGTTAAAACTCCGGCACCGTCGCCGCGCCTCAGGTTAGAAGCTGAAACGAATCTGAAATTCACCGACGCGACCCGCCAGTCCGGTCGTCACCGTTCCGAACTCGTTACTCTGGAACCGTGTGTTGCCATTGCGGGAAATAAACGGCGAAAGATTCAGGTTATTGAAAATATTGAAGAAATTGAAGCGTACATCGATGTTTGCATTTTCTCCGAAAAACCATAAATCTCCGAGACCGAACTTTTTAGCTAACGCCGTATCGACCGCAAAATAACGCGGACCGCGGAAGCTGTTCCGACCGACTCCGGGTCTTGTCAAAATACCGCTCGGACCGGGATTATAGCTGAAAACCTGCGTGCCGGGAACGCCGAAAATGCCGTTCGTGCGAAGGAAATTATCGTTTGAGTTCGATGCCGGCTGGACGCCTGTATAAGACGTCGGGCGCGGGTCGCAGAAGGCGTCGCTGTTTGAAGTTGAGCCGCTCAAACAGCCGAAAGCGAGCGGCGTCCACGGAAATCCGGTGTTCCACGACGCAATGCCGCTGATTTGCCAGCCGCCGAGCAATCTGCCCGTCCAGTTCTTTTGTGCTCTGAAAAACGGAAGCTCCCAGATGCCCGACGCGACAAAGCTGTGCCGCACGTCGAAATCCGACGGTCCGCGTTCTTCGCGCTGGTCAATCGGATAGGTCTGGTCGGCGTTACCCGAAGCGCCTTCGTACGAAGATGTGTCGAGGCTCTTGCTCCAGCGGTAGTTCGTATCAAAGGAAAACTGTTTGAGAAGTCTGCCCTGCAGCCGGACAATCATCGCGTTGTAGCTCGAATTGACGTCTGGCGTGGCAAAATAAACGCCGCCTAAATTCGGGTTTTGATTCGGCGCGATGATTCTGATGCGGTTGATGCGGACAAAATTGCGTCCCTGACTTCCCTGGTAACCGAGCGTCGCGACCATCTTCGCCGGCAGTTCGTATTGTCCTTCAAGCGAATAGCGATAAACGGAAGCCGTCGGAAGATGGCGTTCCGAACCCCAGATTTCGATGCTTCCCGTTATTGGCAGCCCGTTGGCTCCTGTGCCGCCGCCGAGCGCCGGATTTCTCGGGAAGCCGTAAATCGTGCCGTCGCCACTCGCGACGAATGCAATCTGCCCGTTGGCAAACGGCGACTGCGTCCAGTCGTTGATTGCATGGTCAACGGCTGAAGTCGCGCAGCAAATGCCGAATAACGCGCCGTTCGGCGGATTGCGGCGGGCTGCCGCCAGGACGTTGTTGCCGAGCCGGTCATAGCCGATTCCGCCCCCGCCGCGCACAACCAGTTTGCTGTCGAGCCATTTCGGATTCCAGGCGAAGCCGACCTGCGGACCGAAATTGTTCCAATCCTTGTCGTACAAATCTTTGCCGGTCACGATTCTGGCTTGCGCCAAACCGCCGTCGGGACCGAGCTGCAAGTTGCCGAAGACGCCGTTGGTCGCGGTAATCGGGGTGTACATGCTCCAGCGCAAACCGAGATTAAGCGTCAGGTTCGGTCGCACTTTCCAGTCGTCCTGCCCGAAAAACGCAATCTCGCTGGTTTTGAATTTGACGTTGTTGGTTGTCGGCTGTCCTTCGAGCGTCGCCGTGATGCCTTCAAAAATCGGCGCGCCGTTGGCAAAATTCCACGGGCGAGAGAACGAAAAATCCGGTCGCGCACCGCCGACTTCCGAGTTGCTGTTCAAATCGCGGCGATACTGCCCGCCGAATTTGAGAACGTGATTGCCGACGACGTCCGACAACGTATCGGAGAATTCATATTGCCGTTCATTGATGATTCCCGGCGTGTTTAATCCGAGCGGAAAGCCGTAGCGGATGCGACCGTCGTTCCAGAACCCTTCAATCTGCACGCGCGGCAAATCGAGCGGCGCGGTCGGGTTTGAAGCGACCTCGTCAAAACCCCAGCGAGTCACGTTAAAACGCGCTTCGTTCACGATAGTTGCCGAAAATTGTTTGCGGTAAATTACCCCGACCTGATAGCTGAATCGCTTCGAGATAACGTCCGCCTGCGGTCGGCTCTGATGTTCGGGCGTTGCGGCAGTTTGGTTAAACGGGACGAAATAGGTCGAAACCGCGAGATTATCGTTCTTCGTGATTTGATAATCGATGCGTGTATTGTATTGATTTCCCTGAAATTTATAGGGATTGGAAAGCGTCGCCCATTGAAAATCGGCAACTCCGTCGAGTCCGCCGCCGAAGGTCGGCGCCGCAATAACGTTTCCCATCGCGTCGCGCGAATTGAAGGTATCGAGATACTGCCCGTATGTTCCGGTTACCGAACCGACGTCGATTCCGTTTCCGACAATCGCGCAACTTCCGGAAATGCCCGCGCAGGTCGGCGTTAAAATTTCGACGACGCGCGGCTCGATGCCGGAAGTCGATAAAATTCTCGCTGTCAGAGTATTCGGGCGCGCCGCGATTATGCGCGAGCGGAAAGCCGCCGTATCAATCAGCGATTTAAAGGTGTTGTTCGTGTTTTCGCGCATTCCTTCGTAGGCGAAGAAGAAAAACAGCCGGTCTTTGTAAATCGGTCCGCCGAAGCTTCCGCCGAAGGATTTGTATTTTCGCTCAACCCTTTTCGGACCACCCGTATCAATTCCGCTGACGAAGCGCGGCATCTTGTTGAAAGCGTTCAGGCTCGGGTCGTTGAGTTTGAAAAAGGCGCTCCCGCGAAATTGATTCGTCCCGTTTTGCGAGACGACTTTTATCTGCGCGCCGCTGTTGCGTCCGTCTTCCGCCGAGTAAGTACTCGATGTTACCTGAACTTCCTTAACGCTTTCCTGCGACGGCGTGATGACCGCGCCGCCCCACGTTTGGCTGTTCACGCTAACGCCGTCAATCTGGTAATTGTTGGCAGACGAACGCTGACCGTTTGCCGAAATCGGCTGCACGTTTTCGGTCGCAAAAATCGAATTCGTCGAGCCGCCGGGTCCCTGTGAATTTGGAAATCTTACCGAACCGCCGCCGGCGTCGCGCGCGCCCGAACCGAAAACTCCGGGGGCGAGCCGCGCCAGTTCATAGGGGTCGCGCCCGGCTTGCGGCAAACTTAAAACTTCCTCGTTGGTAATGGTCTTTCTGATGTTCGCGTCTTCGGTTTCAAGCGGAACGTTTTCGGCGGTCACCGTCACGGTTTCAGAAATGCCGCCTGTTTGCAGCGCAACGTCAATGCCTTCGAGAGTTTCGGCATTGACAGCGACGTCTTCGACGACCTGTTTTTTGAAATTCGCTTTTTCGACCGTGACCGAGTATAAACCCGGCGGAAGCTGAGAAAAACGGTAAAAACCGTCGTCGCTGGTTTGGGTTTGCCGGGTCTGATTGGTTTCCTTGCTGGTCAGCGTGACGGTCGCGTCGGCGACCACCGCGCCGGCATTGTCCGTGACCGTTCCCTGAACACCAGCCTTGAATTGTGCATGGGCGGCGATTGCCGCGAAAGCCAAAAACACAACACAGCCAAGCATTTTGAATAGTTTAAAAGTTGCCTGCCGCATAAAATCCTCCAAAAATTGTTATGCAAAAATTCTAAATTTTAGAAACTGTAAAAAGACGGAAAATTTGTAAATAGCTTTTTCAGCTATCTGCTTTGTGGGTTTTTATTTGCTGACCCTCAGAAAACCAGTTTTACTAAATCGTATTACTAAATCGTTTTAGTAGCGTATAAAAAATAAATAGCATAACGGCTAAGCGACAGTCAAGACAATTCTTTACAGTTGCCAAAATCGTGAATTTCTTATATTTTCGTATTTTGAGTCCCAGGCGCGAAATTTCATCCGTAATGCCTACGAGAGACAAAAATAAAGCAAAAGAATCAGACGGAAACTCGACCGATTCTTCGCCGCAAAAAAACATCAGTTTGAAAGACGTCGCCGCGTCCTTGAAATTGTCGCCGACGACCGTTTCGGTCGTGCTCAATTATTCGCCCTTAGCCGATTCGATTCCGCAGGAAACGAAAGACCGGATTTTTGAAGCCGCGCGCAATCTGAATTATCGCCCGAACTACATCGCGCGCTCGCTTCGCAACCAGCGCACGCACACCGTCGGCGTCCTGATTCCCGAAATGAGCGAAGGCTATTCGGCGGCGGTTTTGAGCGGCGTCGAAGAAAAATTATTGCAGGAAGGCTATTTTTATTTCGTCGCGAGCCATCATCACCGTGAGGATTTGATTGAGCGAAACACGCAGTTTCTGGTCGCGCGCTGCGTCGAGGGAATTTTAGCGATTGACACGCCGATTCATCACCAGAGTTTAATGCCGATTGTTTCAATATCGGGACACGACCACATCAGAGGCGTGACGAACATCGTTCTTAATCACGAGCGCGCAGCGCATCTCGCAATCGAACACCTCCACAGTCTCGGTCATCGCAAAATCGCCGTCATTAAAGGACAGGAATTCAGCTCCGACACCGAGGTGCGTGCCAATACGATTCTCGAAGCGGCGCGCGAGTTTGGAATCCGAATCGAAAATAACCGCATCGCCCAGCTCGTCGGCGACGACCCTTCGCCCGAGACAGGCTACGTCGCAACCAAAAAACTTTTGTCGCAAACTGTCGATTTCACAGCCCTCCTCGCGTTTAACGACATTTCGGCAATCGGCGCAATCCGCGCGCTGCGCGAAAACGGTCTCGATGTGCCGACCGACGTTTCGATTACCGGTTTTGACGACATTACCGCTGCCGAATATCACAATCCGGCGCTGACGACCATCCGCCAGCCGCTCAAAAAGATGGGCAGTTTAGGCGCGGAATATCTGCTGCTCAACATTCAGAAAAATCCGGCTGACACGCTTTCGGTCGAAATCACGGTCGAGCCGGACTTGATTGTTCGCCAATCGACGGCGGCGGTTTCAGGCTAAATCAAAGGGAAAATTCTACATTTTTATAAAACGAATATTTATTTACAACTCGATATAGAATTCGGTTTTACTCAGCATCTAATTTGCGGTAATTTCCGTGCCAGTAAACGAGCGGGTTTGCGTCTTTGACTTCCGATTTTTCGACCAGCCCGACGAAAATCGTGTGGTCGCCGCCTTCGTGGGCGTATGCCAGGCGGCATTCGAGCGTCACGAGCGCGTCTGCGAGAACCGGGACTTCGCCGAGTCCGAGCCGGTATCTAACGTCTTCAAATTTGTCGGAAATCTGCGAGGCGAAACGATTCGAGAGCGATTCCTGTCCCTCGGCTAAAATATTGACGACAAAAAAACTGCTTTCCTCGAAAGCGTAATGGCTGCCCGTGGTTTTTTCGATGCAGACGAGAATCATCGGCGGTTCCAGTGAAACGGAAGCAAAAGAGCTGACCGTGATGCCGTGAAATTTCCCGCAGGCGTCGCGCGTCGTGACGATTGTCACACCGCTCGGAAAACGCGAAAGCGCCGAGCGAAACTCGTCTGCGCCGATACCGATTATTTTTGAGCTGTAATCCATCTTTTCCTGCCGAAACTAAATCTAAACGTTTGTCGAAACCAAACTTTAGCCGGTAAATTCGATATTTTACCAAAGACGAGCAAGTTTTTTATAATTCGTTTACAAACTTTGCCGTAAAATAGATTTTATGAAATTGAAACTGCTTTTATCTTTATTTTTTCTTTTCTCGACGCTCGCCGGGGCGCAAAGTCCGGGTAAAATCTTAAGCCAGGCAAATAAGGCTTTCGGCGGCGAAAAAGCCTTAAAAGCTGTGCAGTCGTGGCAAACTCTGGGAAAAATCACCCGCCGGGCGGACGGCGCCACCGGCGCGTATCGGGCGTTTGCGCAAAATCCGAACCTGTACGGCGAATCGTTTGATTTGAACGGTTTTGAGGTCGCCGCCGGTTACAACGGGAAATCCGGCTGGACGCGCGATTCAAAGAACGGTTTGCGAACCTTGACGGGCAATGCGAGCCGCGATTTACAGGCGGAAACTTTTTATCGAAATCTGCGCTGGA
>DASWRC010000249.1:0-9919 GCA_036403375.1 Pyrinomonadaceae bacterium | reverse complement strand
ATGTTGTCGCCAAAAACGGAAAATCGAACGGAAATGGAACAGGCGCGACTCTCAAGCGCGAAGCGCGACCATTGGGCTTGAACGCGCAAAAAGTAATCGGCAAACGCTATTCATTAAAAGATTTAAACGGCGAACCGCTCGAAAGCTGGAATGATATTGTACGAAGGGTCGTCGGTCACGTTTCAAAGGCGGAAACCGATTCCGTCAAGCGCGATTATTTTTACGATTCGATGACCGAAGTGATGCTCAATCGTGAATTCGTGCCGAACACGCCTTGCCTGGTCAACGCCGGCAAACCGAAAGGACAGCTCGCCGCCTGCTTCGTTTTGAACGTCCCCGATTCGATTTCCGGCATTATGCAGCACGCGCAGAACGTCGCGATTATTCACCAGACCGGCGGCGGAACGGGCATGACTTATGAATTCTTACGCCCGGCAGGCTCGATGGTCAATTCAACGCGCGGCGTTGCTTCCGGACCGGTGTCTTTTATGAACATCGTCAACGGCACGACCGAAGTCGTCAAGCAGGGCGGCGTCCGACGGGGCGCGAACATGGGCATTCTTTCAATCAAACACCCGGACGTTTTGCGATTTATCCACGCTAAAAACGACCAGCATTCGCTGACGAATTTCAACATCTCCGTAACGGTCACCGACAGATTTATGCAGGCGGTCGATAACAAAGAATGGTTTCAGACCGAATTTGACGAAGGCGCGTGGACGCAGGACGTTTTCGACCCCGTGACGGGCGCAGATTACGTCGTCTATCGCCGCCCGTCGGGAGAAACCGCCGTCTTTGCCGACCGCCTGGCTTTTGAAACTTCGGATTTATCCGACTGTTCAATCGAAACGCCGCCCGCGCCCGGTATGGTTTACGCGCCCGACATCTGGAATCGCGTCATTGCTTCGGCTCATAAATACGCCGAGCCGGGAATTATTTTTATCGACGAAGTCAATCGTCACAATCATATGATTAGTACGATGGGACCGATTCACGCCTGCAACCCGTGCGGCGAGCAGATGCTTCACTTCAACAATTCCTGCAACCTCGGCTCGATTGACGTTGCGAAGTTCTATAAAAAGCAAGGCGACGGAACCAATCCGGACGAGTGCGTCGACTGGGGAAAGCTGGCGCGCGTCACGCATCTCTGCACGCAGTTTCTGGACAACGTCGTTGACGCCGGACATTTCCCGCTGCCGGAAATCGACGATGTCGTCAAACGCACGCGCCCGGTCGGACTCGGAATCATGGGCTTTGCCGATTTGTGCCTAGCGCTGAAAGTCACTTACGGCGAACAGGATTCAATCGAATTGATGGAGAAAGTGATGGGCTTTATCCGCCGCGAAGCCTGGATGGCTTCTCTGCGTCTGGGCGCGGAAAAAGGAGTTTTCCCCGAACTCGAAGGCAACCGCGACGATTATGCGCGCTTCCTTTATGAAGAAATCGGCATTCCGCGCGATATGCCCCTGACGCCGCGCAACTATGAAGTGACGACGATTGCACCGACGGGAACGATTTCTCTGGTCGCGGAAACGTCTTCGGGCATCGAGCCGAATTTCTCGTGGGCGTATGTGCGCCGCGACACATTGGGCGAGCGGCATTACGTTCACACTATCGCCGCGAAAGCCTTAGGAATTGAAGTTGACCAATCGAACGAAGAATCGATTAAAACGGCGGCAAACTATGTCGTCGAGCATATGGACGAACTGCCTTCGTATTTCATCTCGGCGATGGACATCACGTCGCACCAGCACGTTAAAGTTCTCGCCGCCGCGCAGAAGCACGTCGATAATTCGATTTCGAAGACGTGCAACGGCGCGAACGACGACACGGTCGAATCGGTCGATAAACTTTACCGGATGGCAAAGGATTTGGGCTGCAAAGCCGTCAGCTATTACCGCGACGGAAGCCGTGAAGGTCAGGTTCTGACTTCGATGAAAGCGGACAAGAAAGCAGCGGAGAAAGGGAAAACAAGTGAAGCGGAGACAACCACGACGACCATTGAAGGCGAATTTATGCCGGAAGTTGTCGAAGTGACGACCGATGCTCCGAAACAACAAACAAAAACGCCGCAGAAAGAAGTTACCGTCACGCGGTTTGACCGACCGCGCGAATTGCAGGGCGCGACGTGGCGCATTCCGTTTGACGGGCGCAACCTTTACGTGACGGTTAATCACGACGGCGCAAATGTGCTGGAAGTTTTCGCCACCGGACCGATTTCCGAAGGCGTCGGACTCCTGGCTTCAAAAATGCTGCGCGGCGGATTTAACGTGCGTGAAGTTTCGCGCAGCTTGAACAAGGTTACCGGCACGCACGCCGTCTGGTTTAACGAGCGGCTGCTGACTTCGCCCGAACAGGCGATTGCCGAATGTCTCCTGCTGATTGACCGAAGGCTCAAAAATCTTCCGCAATCGGAACGAGCCATCAGCAAAGCACCGGCGGCGCAGCCGGTTGCCGCACTGCCCGCCGCGGAAGTGACCGCTCATTCCGAAACGAAAATGAGTAACTTAATCGGCGAATGTCCCGAATGCAAGGGACAGCTCGAACACGCCTCGGGCTGCGATTCGTGCCGCGACTGCGGTTACTCGAAATGCAAATAATCTGAAAAGGCAAGCGAATAGAAAAACGGGAACGGATGAAAAATCGTTCCCGTTTTTCTATTGGAGAAAGTCATATCTGTCTATAATTGAGATGATTTTTTTATTTTCTTTCTCAATCATAACTTTTTCCGCCGCACAGCACTTTGGCGACCTTTATGCGCCGGTAAATCGTGCCGTCAGCCAGCGTCAAAGTGCCTTCCATTTCCTTTCCGCTGACTATAAATTTCCAGACGGAATCGCGATATTTCCCGGTCAGAGTTTTGCTCGCGGCATCGAACTGAAACTCGATTATTCCCATAAATTCCGGCTTTTCGTCGATGATTTTGTCTGCCTGCATCATAAATTTCGTCGCCGCGTCGTCCATCAGAATTATTCGATAGACGACCTTTTCGGTCTTGCACGGCGAGCTTTTCACCTGACAAACCGAGTCGCCGTACCAGTTGCCCGTCACGGGAACTTGTCCACACGCCGAATAACCCAAAATCAAAACGAATGCGAAACAACAAGTTAAATTTTTCATAAAGTAATCTCCTATTTTGTCTCCCGATATACTACGCGAAAGAGAATTGAAAAAATGGTCGCGCTCCGTGGAAAAAAGTTAAAATTTTATAAAAAATCCTCTGTTTGCCGATATTTTCGGCTGAATGCTAAGATTAATGTTTGGTTCATAGAGTTATAGAGTTCATTGAGTTCGTAGAGTTAAAACCTTTACTTAATAAACTCTACAAATTCTATAAACTCTACAAACTCTTTTATGGAATTAGCAGTCGAAAAATATAAAGTCGCGAACGAGCCTTATTATCTGCCAATCCGGCAGGAAGTCGAGCTTTTCGAAGCCGCATATGCGGCAAAATTACCGGTCATGCTGAAAGGTCCGACGGGTTGCGGTAAAACGCGGTTTGTCGAATATATGGCGTACCGTATGAATCGCCCGCTGATTACGGTCGCCTGTCACGAAGATTTGTCGGCGACGGATTTGGTCGGCAGGTTTTTGCTCGAAGGCGAAGAAACCGTCTGGCACGACGGACCGCTGACGATTGCGGTGCGTTCGGGCGCGATATGCTATCTGGACGAAGTCGTCGAAGCGCGCAAGGACACGGTCGTTATCATCCATCCTTTAACGGACGACCGCCGCCGCCTGCCAATCGAAAAACGCGGCACGGTCATCGAAGCGCCGCCCGAATTTATGCTCGTCGTCTCGTACAATCCGGGTTATCAATCAATTCTCAAAGACCTCAAACAATCGACGCGCCAGCGCTTCGTCGCGATGGAATTCGATTATCCTTCGCCCGAAGCGGAAGCCGCCATCGTCGCCAAAGAAGGCGGCGTCGAGGAGCAAACCGCCGCCGATTTAGTCAAAATCGGTCAAAAGGTACGCAACCTTCGCGGTCACGGACTCGAAGAAGGCGTCTCGACGCGGCTGCTGATTTACGCCGCGCAGATGATTGCCAAAGGAATTTCGCCCATCGACGCCGCCGAAGTCGCGCTCTGCTCGCCGATAACCGACGACCGCGAACTGCAGCGCAGCATCCGCGAAATCGTGACGACGATTATTTAAAGATAGCGACAGAAACAAGGAAATTTATTCTTGATGAAACTGGCTTCGATAATTCTAATACTGTTTATTTTTGTGACCGGTTCTTTCGCGCAGACGAATCAGGCGAAGTCGCCGGATGCTGAAAAACCGTTCGTGCTCGGCGTGATTGACGAGATTCAGTCGGCGCAGCTCGGCGAAAAACGCGTGCTCAATGTTTATCTGCCCGAAGGTTACCGGAAAGACGAAGCGGCAAAATATCCGGTGATTTATTTGCTCGACGGTTCGGCGGACGAAGATTTTATACACATTGTCGGGCTTGTTCAGTTTAATAGTTTTGAATGGATTAACCGCGTTCCGAAATCAATCGTCGTCGGCATCGCGACCGTTGACCGGCGGCGCGACTTTACGTTTCCGACAACTATCGCCGCCGACCGCGAGAAATATCCGACGACCGGGAAATCCGACAAATTCATCGCCTTTATCGAAAAGGAATTACAGCCGTTTATCGAGAAAAAATACCGCGCCGGAAATTCCAAAATGCTCATCGGTCAATCGCTCGGCGGACTTCTGGCGACGGAAATTCTGCTCAAAAAACCGGCGCTTTTCGACAAATACGTCATCGTCAGCCCGAGCTTGTGGTGGAACAACGGTTCGCTGCTCAATCTCGATTCCGAAATCCTCAGGGAAAGTTTCGCGGGTAAAACGGACGTTTACATCGGCGTCGGCAAAGAAGGCTTAACGCCGACCGCCGCGCCGCGCGTGATGGAAGTCGACGCCAATCTGCTCGCGGAAAAACTAAAGAAAACAAAAAGCAAAGCGGTCACGGTTCATTTCGATTATCTCCCGCAGGAAGACCACGCGACCATCATGCACCAAGCCGTTTTCAACGCGTTCCGAATGCTCTATCCTGAAAACGCGACGACAAATAAATGAATACAGATAGGCTTTGCACAAAAATTAAGAAAAGAGCATATGACAAATAAAATCGAGCGTTTGGAGTTCCCGGTTTATCCGGCTTTCCTTAAAAGACAGCCAAGTGCGTTCCGCGTTGGAACTCCGAGCTGATTTTTGTGCAAAGCCATACAGATAAGCTAAAGCGGCTTCAATATTAATGCGTAACAAATGACTTTCGTGCCCGGAAAACCAAAAAGACCGTTTCAAAATAAACGGTCTTTCCGGCTTTTTAGCTTCTTTATGTTTGTAGACAGGAACTTTCAGTTAAGTTCAACTGAAACTATCGTAAATTATGTCCGCCGACCGCGTTTGTCAGCCCGGTTACATAAAAGTAAAAAATCCTGCCGGTATATTTAAGAACGTCAAAGAATGCTTATTTTCCTCGTCGAGTTTGTCCTGTTCCAGCAAAACCGGTATCTGTTTGTAAAGACTTTGTAATTCATCCGGTTTAGATTTTTGCGAAAAAATCGGCGAGGTCAGCAGTAAACAAAAGGTAAGTGCGATAAATGTTTTTTTCATCTTCGGAATCTTTAGGCGTTCGAGCGAAATCACTTCCATCTTTTATCTTTTTTGAAGCGGTTGATGACCATTTCGCGGCGCAGCTTCGGCAGATAGTCGATAAAAAGTTTGCCGTCGCAGTGGTCGGTTTCGTGCATAAAACAGCGCGCCGCGTAGCCTTCGGCTTCCGCCTCGAACCATTCGCCTTTAACATCCTGCGCCCTGATGCGCGCCTTCATCGGACGCACCACGACCGCCGGAACTTTGCCGACCGACAGGCAGCCTTCGTGCGACGACTGCTCGCCTTCGGTGCCGATGATTTCCGGGTTCGCGGCAACGAGCTTCAAGCCGTCGCAATCCATCACAAAAAGCCGTAGATTAAGCCCGATTTGCGGCGCCGCGAGCCCGACGCCCTCGGCATCGTACATCGTCTCGTACATATCCTCGCAGAGCGCCGCCAATTCTTCATCAAACTTTTCGACCT
Organism: Pyrinomonadaceae bacterium; assembly: GCA_036403375.1. Taxonomy (GTDB): domain Bacteria; phylum Acidobacteriota; class Blastocatellia; order Pyrinomonadales; family Pyrinomonadaceae; genus JAFDVJ01. The sequence continues at coordinate 3,846 of DASWRC010000249.1, read as the reverse complement.
GCTTTCCGACCTTTCCAAGAACTTCTTCCGGGTATTCGGTGATTTTTCTAATAGCCATTAATTTAATTACGAATTACGAATTGCGAATTAAAAAAGCCTTTCAGCCTTCGTAATTCGTAATTCGTAATCGAACGTTATCTTGCGGGAAGCCGCCCCTGGCGTGAGCGGCGGTAGAAATCGCGCTTCTGGAAAAAGCCTTTTTCATCGCGCTGCATACATTCCCAGCAGACGTTGACCTCGCGGTTGTCGGCGTCGAGAAAAGTGTTGTAATGCGTCATTTCGCGGTCGCATTTGTCGCATTTCGCAATCGGTTTGACGGTTTCTTTCGGGTCTATCGATTCAATCATTTTTGTTTTTTCCTCAATAATCGAACTTTTTCTTTATAAAAATTCTTTTCCTGAGTAATAGTGTAATTCTGACGGACAAAATTCTCCAAAGGACGACATGCATCTTTGACGTCGCATTTCTCGTTCGTCAGAAGCCAGATTTCCTCGGCGCCGGGCGGGATTTCCGAAATAACAAACTCGGTCTGCGAGCGCCACGCATCGGCGCTGCCCTTTTCGGCTTCCCGCTCAAAGGCGAAAAACTTCTCGTCCGGCAGAATTTTGTTGACGCCCTGATAATTATACGGCAGGGCAAGCGCGTCAAAAGCCGTGAAAACCACAATCGGCTGATTCGGCGTTTCGTTTCGTTCGATAAACGCGCCGACCCGCGCCCAATCGCCGCGCTTCGTCCAGCCGGGATAAAGCGTAAAAACCGAATAGCCGTAAAAAACCATCAATAAAACCGCTAACGAAATCGCGAAAATCCTATTAAATCTTTGTTCCTTTGCGCCTTCGCGCCTTTGCGGGAAAATCTCTTTCAATACCAGACCGGCAAACAAAACGAGCGGCGCAAAAAGCATCGCCGCGTGGCGAATTTCAACATAAATCTCGCCGAGCAGAAAATAGGCAAGCAGGATAAACAAAAACACCACCGCGCAAACCGCGCCGAACGCAAGGATGTTTTTATCCGCGATTTTCCGCCGCTTGACGAATAAAACGACAAGGGCGAGAATCGCGAACCGAACCAGCCAAACCCGGACGAGCGAGATTGCGGTCGTTTCTTCGGGCGGAAAAATTTCGGTCGGCAGAACAAACGTCAGGAAATGATTCCAGAGAAATTTCAATCCTGTAAACAAGGATTTGTCCGCCTGGAATCCGCCTGCCGTCGTCGCAAACTGCGATTTTATCGTCCACAAAAGCGGCAGAATCGCGAGCGCAACCGCGAGCATTTGCAGAAAATATCGGCGTGCCGCCTGCCATTTTCGCAAAACCAGCAGCGCACAAAAATTGCCGGCAAGCAGAAAGCCGAGATAATAATTCGTGTAAAGCGCGAGCGCAGCGGTCAGAGCGTAAAGAATTCGCGCGCGCCTTCGCGCCTTTGCGCCTTCGCTAGAAACGTCCGTTTCATCAATTAAAAAAGCGTCCGCGAAAAACTTCAGAAGCAAAACCGACAGCAGAACGACCAGCGAATAAACACGGATTTCAAGACTCGCCCAAATCAAAAACGGGTGCAGCGAAAAAGCCGCCGTGATGAACAGCGCCGCTTTTTCATCAAAAAATCGCCGCGCCAAATCGTGAAAAAACTTTATCGCCAGAAGGCTGCAAATAATCGAAAACAGCCGCGCGAAAAATATTGAATGATTGAACGCGCGCCAGACGCTCAAAAGCAGAAAGTAAAGCGGCGCCTGCCGTTCGTCGGCAAAGACGTTTTGAAAAGCCGCCGCCAATCCGTTCCCGGTCGTGTGCAGCGTCGAAGCTTCGTCCGCCCAGATGTTCAGCAGATAAGCGAGCGGCAGGGCAATTAATAAATGCAGTAAAGTAAAGAAGAAAAGCGGAAGAAAAAGAGAAAAGCAGATTTTTTCTGTTTCCGAGCCGGAAACTTCCGTTGAAAAATCCTCGTCCGCAGAATTCTCTCCGCTTCTCCGCTTCGCCGCTTCGCCCTTTTGGTCTTTCGCCCCTCTTCTCATTTCTTTCGATACAAAGCCCAGAACAAATCTTCCGACGGATACGGGAAATTCAATCGGTCGGGAATAAGTTTGAGCAGAAAGTTTTCGCCCAGACGATATTTAAGCAAAGATTTAGCGTGCGCGCCCGAGATTTTTTTCGACGGTCGCCCGCCCGCGATTTTTTCAAAACCGAAATCTTTCAGAAATTCGGTCAAGCCTTTTTCCGAAAAAAACTGCAAAACGCTCGGCGGCGAATATTCGTGCCAGTTTCGACCGAAAACGCGCGCGGAAATCGATTCGCGGTTCCACGATTCGATGAGCAGAAAGCCGTCTTCATTGAGCAGGTCGGCGGCTTTTTGAAAAGCCGTCCGCGGCTCGTAAAAATGCGCGGCGACCTGAATCATCGAAACCAAATCGAATTTCGCGTCCGTCTCGAAGGATTCGAGCGAGCCTTCGCGAATATCCAAGCCGAATTTTTCCTGTCCGGCGCGGGCTATGAGCGCGTTCGGCTCAAGCCCGGTCCCGCGCCAGCCGTCTTCGATAAAACCCTGCAAAATAAAGCCTGCCGCCGCGCCGACATCTAAAATTTTGCCTTTTCCCGGACTGAATTTTTCAATTTTTCGCGCATACATCCGCCCGCGCGCTTCGAGCATTTCGCCCTCTGCCAGATAATCCGAATAGCCCGCGCCGCCGCCGCTGAAATACGAATCGTCGTAAACCGCCGCGACGTGATTTTCGTCCGTCGCGATTTCCGCGAAACGATGCGCGCACTTCACGCAATCGCGCACGGGAAAGCCTTTCGCCGTGAAGGCAAATTTCGATTCGGATTGGCACAAAGGGCAAAGCATAAAATGGTTATCAGTGGTCGGTGGTCAGTTTCAATCAAAGCGAATCTTCTAAAAATCCAACTGACCACTGTCCACTGTCCACTGACTACTGATTAATATCAAACACAAAAAACTCGTCGCATTCGGCAGTAAGCGGAAATGCGCGCTTTAGTTCGGCTTCAAAACCGGTTTTTTGCCTGAGAATAGATTTCTGCGCGACAAAATATTTTGCGCCTTGCGCGGCAAATTCCCTGACCTTTTCGACCGACTGCTCTTCGGTGCAGATGTTAAAACCTTTGCGGTCGAGCCAGTAAAACATAAACGACGCGTTGTAGGCGACCATGTATCCGTCCGGATCAACACAGTGGCTGCCCGAAACCAGAATCAAGCCGTCTTCGACAAGCGCCGGTTTCAATTCGCGGGCGCACGCGAAGCTTTCGTCCCGGACGCGATTCTGCAAAAGATTGACGCGAATCTGTCTGGCTTCTAAAGCAAAAGCGCCGATAATCGAACCACCGGCGACAAGCACGAGCAAAACTTTTTTGAGCTTTTCCGCGAGCGGAAAATCGCTGTGGAAGTTGAACAAACTGCCGAACGCTTCAAAACATTTGCCCGCGCCCGTTCCGAAAAGCAAAGCGGCGGGCGGAATCGAAAAAATATGATAATAGCTCGCCCAATCGTCGGCAGTCGTCCGCGCGGCGATGATGTACATGACGAAGGCGGAAGAGAGCCACAAAAGCGAATGGCGAACCGACTTTTCGCGAAAACCTTTAAGCACGGCGAACGCGCCGACGACCAGACCGAAATATACCCAGACGACCGAAAATTCCGAAAACAGAATGCCTTTGATGAAATAGGAATTAGTGAAAAAATCCGCCCCGACCCAGTGATATTCGTTCGAGACGCCGAGCGAGTTGCCGTAATTTTTCCAGAGGCTTCTGGCGTGCGCGTACCACAGAAAAGCCGGCAGCAGGCTGATCAGTCCGAACAGCCAGATTTTGGTTTGCCGGAATACTGTAAGCCCGTATT
>DASWRC010000248.1:0-7196 GCA_036403375.1 Pyrinomonadaceae bacterium | reverse complement strand
GTAAGTCTCCTTTTGACTTTTCTTTGGTCGGAAATATCAAAATGAACTTACCTGCTCGGCGTTCTGTTTTCAAATATCAATCTTCAAAATTGGATAAAGTCGAGCTTAGTCATGTAAATACCGCACGGAAACGGCGCACCTATCCATTTGTGCCCACTCATCGAAATCGAATGAACATAATCCAGTTGAAAATCGAACTTCGGTCCCGTCTTATCGATCATGCCATTTTCATATGCCATTTGAATAAACGGCATATAAGCCGCGCCCAAGGCGCCGTCAACGTGAAACCAGACCCCGGTTCTGGTTTCCAATTTGTCCGAGTTGAGCGGATTAGGTACTTTGCGCTCGAATAAGCCGTACTTTTTAAAAATCGGGATTAATTTTTTCCCGGCGGCTTCCACATCGTCGTAAGCGCCGCTGAATGTTGTTCCGTAATTAAAATTAATCAGAATCGGATAATTCTTTTCGGCAAAAAACTCGACCAGAATTGCCAGAGCATCGATGTTTATTGAGCCGTCGATATTGCACGGAACATTTTTAGGCCAGTGCCCTTCGGCGTCCGGAAGCGGACATTCATTTGGAAATTTCTCCTCACCGATTTTGGTAAAGGTCTTTATTCTAAGCACATCGGCGGCTTTTTTGACCGAGTAATGGGTGCTTTCCGAACAAAACAAAACGGGACTAAAACGGTTTATATTCTCGTCGCTCTCGCGATAGGCTTTCGAAACTCTCCGAATCTGCGGCTCATACGGTATTTTTGTTTGCACCGGGGCTAAGCTTGCCCGTTTGGCGTCTTCCGACGTCGGGTACATTTCAAATTTACCCGCCAGATAATCACGCCCGTTCCATAAGCCGTAAACGTTCACTTCCGTGCATCCCGCCGAAGAAACGTATCCCCACCAGGCATCGGTCGAATCGGTTTGCCCCAAGTTCCATAATTCCGCGTAATACTTAAGAACTTCTATCTCGATAATTTTACTATTGACCGTAAAACTCCCGCTCTCGAATGGGTCGCCGAGATTATTTATCGAGCAATCAAGAAAATCTGCCGTATCGCTCTTGTAGTCCAATTTCTGGTTGGCTTGGAAACCGAGAAAATTAGACCTTTGTTTTGAAATATATTTTTTGAATTCGTCGAGAGCATGCTTTCTCTGACGCTCCGACAATCCATTTTTTGATAGGGAAAAATCTTTTTCGTGCATGGCTTCCTTATTGAAATAGTTTTTGTTCTGTAGCCTGTCCGCAATTGAATAATCCTTCGGAATTCTCAAATGGCGAAAACCGACATTTGCGCGAGAATTTACTCGCCCATTTGAATATCCGATTTTGCGGAAATTGTTACAGAAAAATTTTGATTATTTTTTAGGAAGACACGGACTAAAAATAAAGGAGAGGATTTTGAGAATCAAAACACCTGTCCCCAAAGTGCCGTTGATCAATTTGCGTAAACAAATTTCAGAGCAGTACGGTAATTAAAGAACACATAACGAACATCAAAAGGGTCGATTTTTTTGATGCCTTATCAACAGTTTAAACGGAGTTTTTATTTGACGACTTCAAAAACGAATTCCCTGATACTTTCAAGCCGATTATCATTTGTTTCTCCCGAAATATCGAGGCCGTAAACACCGACTTTCAGGACATCTACAGGAAGTTTTATTTTTAACTCAGATTTCTGGGATCCGGTTGTGCCCGACAGATTTTTGATCGTTGCGAGCTCGGCTCCGTCAAACTCTTTGAAAGTTGCTTGATAGCTTTTATAGTTGTTCGAAAGAAGCTCGATATTCAATTCCACAACCTTTTTCCCGGGCAAGAGCATAATTCGATTCGAGGAGTTTTGACCGCCTCGGACCATTGGTTCGAGCTTCGCCTGCAGCGTATCGTCGCCGGGCTCGGTATATTCCCGGTTAATTTTTTCGATCCTTTCGAGCTGTTCTTTACTGAGTTGTAACGGAGCCGGAGAGGTTTTCTGCCGAACCAGATAAATCCCCAGACCGATGATCGCAATAACGACCATACCGGTCGCCAAACGCATCCAGAATCCGCTCAGCCACAAACCGGTTCTTTCATCGGTTGGCACCGACAGCGGCGGCTCGATCGGGGTGTCTATAGCCTTGTCGTCGTCTAAATCTCGCACACCGGCAGCCGCGGCAACGGAATTATATTCAGGGGTTTGTTTTATGTAATCTATCAAATTTGCCATTGAAACCAGCTTTTCCTTTTGCTCTGGCGAGGAAAGCAAAAATTCCTCGACCCGCTGGCGCTCAGGTGGAGACAAAATATCCAACACGTAATCTTCAAAAATTTCTTCCTCAACGGTCAGCACCAATTCCTGAAAGTCCGGCTCCGTGAAAAATCGCTCTTCGATAGCTTGCGCCGAGTTTTCATCAAGTTCATGCAGCAGGAATTTTCTTATTGGAACGGTTTCGATTTCCTTTATATCCATATGCCCTCCAATTTTACGGTCAAGTCGTATTTCATTATGGAAAAATTCGTTTTTTCAACTTTTCTGTTTATTTTTCGGTAAAATAAGCTTTATCATTTATTCGTTACAGGGAATCATACGCGAACCTTTCGGCTATTATTAATACATTTGCCGAGACAATCAGCTAAAAGTTTCTTGATTCTATAAATATCCACTCTCAATTTACCCTGTTCTATACGATATTTCTTTGCCAAATCTTTCCGAAATTCCGCATTTTGACTACTCCCGCCGCGATAATAATCGATTATTAAAGCTCTCTTTTCGGGTTCAAGCTCATTCAAACATTTTTGCTGACAATCTGCGATTATCGTCTTCTCAACCTCCGCTTCAGGATCGCGCTCATCCTTAAGATTATCCGGAAGTTCCACCGGTTGAGGCGATGGAACTTGTTGAAGAATCAAATTTCTGGCGACCCCATAAAAATACAGTTCCTGCTTACCTTTATACGTCTTCGCTAAATCGGGTAATTTGTCAGCCACGATATTGAAAACTTCGTCCGCTAAAGTCTCCGGATCACTGCATGGGCTCCACGTAAACTTTTTAATCAAAGCAACGCGTATCCGCTCGTATTTTTCGGCGGCATCGTCACGATTTTCAGAAAGCCATTGCAACAAGTTATCAAGCCCTTCTTGTGTCAGCGTTTTTTTTCTCCTCATTAGATTAATCCGTATCTTTCGGTAAATATGTGAAAAACTCTCTTCGTAGAAAGCAATTTTTCCGTAGATTGAAGATTATATATCCATTTTAAAGATTGTATAATCGCCGCGTTGTTTTATTTAAGACCCGATTAAAACAAGATCTCCGCGAAAACAAAGGAAAAAGTCGTTTGCGATTTGTCATTAGGTTCTTTTCCGAATCCGGTAAACGACCAGTGAAGCGCCGACTATGAGCGCCAGCAAGACGCCCGCGATGAGTGGATAAGACGCTTTAGATGTTTTGAAAGTTATCGTATCTTTATACTCTCCCTGCAAAACAAAGCCCGCCCAAAAATAAGGGTGCTGCCATTTTTTTTGACTGGCCATTTTCAGTTTGGCTATTTGCAAAGCCTTTGAAGGCGAATTTCCCGGCTGTGCCAGCGACTCATAAAAATGCTGCATCAACTTAGCCGTTGCTTCATCGTCAACTTTCCATAAACTCGCGATCACACTCTTTGTCCCGGCAACTATAAAGCCGCGCGAAAGACTCATGACGCCCTCACCCGCAACATTTTTACCGAGGCTGGTGCTGCAGCTGCTCAAAATCACGAGCTCCGAGTTCAGATTCAGATTGTATATATCCTGAAGCCGCAGCAACCCGTTTACCGGAAGTCGATTTTGCTTGAAATTGGAAAGATGAATGCCGGAAAGCTCGGGAATTTCGTTATTGACGATGCTGTGAGTAGCAAAATGGATAATTTGGTAATTTTTTATTTCGGCACTAGTCACGGCACTCATACCGGCATCGAAATCGGTTAACAAAAGCCCCTGTCTATCAGGTATCGTTTGCAGAATTTTTCTCCCTTCTCTTCTCGTAAAAGGCAGCCGGGCAAGATAGTTAGCGTCGCTTTTATTCTCTGCACCGGTACGGAACGCCGCTTTCCTGTTTTCATCCGATAATTCTTCCTCCTCACGATTTTCACCGGAAAACCGTGAATCGGTGCTTTCGAATATCGGATCTGCCAAAATAATCACCGAATATGGCGCGCTCTGCCGCCGGGTGGTTTCGCGGCGTAATGCCAGAAGCGAGGAAATCGATGGAAGATTGACGATTTCGTGTTTATTTTTCAGCAGCGTGTCGTCGCCTGACGAATCGGCGCTCCGGGCAGCGGACTGCAACGATTCAAGTTCGGCGGAAACGTTCTGCATAAACAAAACATCGAAAGAAATGTTATTCAATATGCCGTCGGCAACGATCAATACTCGACGATGAGGAGGCGTCCATGAAACAGACGGAAAAAGCTGCCTGCGCAGTTCTTGCGCTTTTTTCGAAACGTCCTCGATTTTCAAACGCATTTGTTCGTTTGAACCGTTAAACTGCGATTGATCGGTCGCCAGAAGATTGTAAAATTCGATTGCGGTTTGTTCAATTTCGTGCCGCGCCGGCAATTCATAACTTCTGATTTCCGAACCCGTAACAACCCACAGGTAACTCTTTTCATCCGTCAGAATATATTCCAGCAGACAGGTATCAGCATCACTTTGCAGTAAGGACTTGACTTCCGCAGCTCCAGCTGTGTGCGGCAAAGCAATCGCTAACCGCTGGTCGTTTTGTTTGATCTCATTCTGAACCTTCTCGTATTTGATGGTCAACTCACTGATTTCCTGAGCCGAGCTTTCAATTTCTTCTAGCGCCCTTTCTTCACTTATCAGACTGTCATGAAGATTGGATTTGGAAAGTATCAGCTCCTCGAGGTCTTTCTTTTCCTTCACTAAACTCGGTGAAATTCTCTCAGGAGCCTCGATCTTATTTATCGAAATGTTTTCCAGCAAGGTTCTGGCTCTAACCTTTTCGGATGCCTCCAAAGCAAGTGTTTCGTAGCCTTTACCCGGCGCTGAAGAATGAAGCTGCATCAACAGATTAATATAAAAACTGTAATATTTATTGACCGCCGCAAAATAGGAAACCCGTAATATTTCACTGGCAACCTGCACCCGCAGAGCCTCGATTATCTCCAATGCCCGGGTAATGTTTTTCAAAGCTTCTTCCATCTGCCCGTTAGTCCGGGCGGCTAAAGCGGTTTTATAAAAAGCCTGCGCTTCCAAATTCCGCTCGCCGGTTTGGCGACTCAGCAACAACGATTTTTGATAATTTTCAGAGGCTTGCGGGAATTTTTTCTCAGCGAAATAGATGTCGCCCAGCATATCGAGAAAATATATCTGTCCTCGACGGTCGCCCGCCGCTTGAAAAAGCTGCAAACTTTTTTCAAGCTCGCGTAATGCATTTTGTGTTTTTTTCTGCTTTATGAGAGTGGCGGCTATGAAGCTCGAAGCTAAGCCTAAGATCCGTCTTTTATTAAGAATCCGGCTAAGCTCGAAACTGCGCCGGTAGTGAATCAGAGCCTCGGGATATCTTTCCAGAAAATTGCACAACTGCCCCATACTGAGCAAGGTTGACGCCTCGTAATCGGCATTATCGATACTCCGGTAGAGATTGATCGAGCTCTCATAATAGCGGTAAGCGATTGCCGGTTGATTGAGCCCTTCATAAACTCGCGCAAGACCGTTGAGCGCGACGCCTTGATTTTTCCGATCGCCGATTTGTCGGAATAACTGTAGGGCTCTTTCGTGGCTGTTCATGGCAGAGTCCTGTTCACCGTAAAAGGAGTGGATTCCACCGAGCGCGGTCAGTGCCAACCCTTCATTGCGCCGGTCAAAACTTTTCAGTGCGATATCGAGCGATTTTTGATAGGAAATTCGCGCTTCTTTCAAATATCCGAGATCGGATTGGACATGTCCGACGTAAAGATATCCGAGAAATTCTCCCGAACGATTGCCGGTTCTTTTCGATATTTCGATGACGGCATTAAATTTTTCGAGCGCACTTTTGAGATCGCCGCTTAAATATATAATTTCGCCCAGATTCAAATTTGCATAAGCGTTCTGCGTCCGGATGCTATCCTGTCTTTGATAGTAATCAACGACCTTCTGAGCACTCTGACGCGCGATTTCGATCTTTCCCAGCGAAATCGCGCTTCGTCCAATAAGATTCAGATAGTTCATTTGACGTTCCGGTTCGGATGTCGCCTGCGACAGATCGTAGGCTTTTTGGAAAAACTCCAAGCTCTCCCGGCTGTTTCCAAAAATGAGATAAACTTCCCCAATTCTTGACGCCACTTCCGCTGCTTCAGGATACTTCTTTAATTTTATCAGGGCGTTAAGCGCCTTCTGGTAATTTGTCGAAGCCGCCTGCATGGCGTCCGCATTCTGCTCGTTTAACAATTCTTCTCCGATGTTAAAGAAATTCATTGCCTCCAGATAATCTTTCCCCGATGAAGCGTCCATGTCACTTAAAGCGTAAAAAATAATCGAATATTTATTGGCTGCCCGCGGCTCTGTCGACGAGATTCGCAGAGTATAAATGCCGGCGGTTTCGACCGGACAGACAAGCTTAACAACGCCGGCGCGTTTACTGAGTTGCGCCGTCACTAATTTTCCGTCCGGCGCAAATACTTCTGCTTTAAGGGTAAAATCTTCTTTTACAACGTGTATATCCGCAATCTGACCGGCTTCCGGTTTAAAGTAGTGAAGCTGAGTTTGGCTGCTTTTAATTTCGAGGCTTTTTTCCTGTCCGGCAACCAGCCCGCTGCCTTCACGGAATATTTCCGGCGCGAAAAATTCTTGCGGCGCAAGCGTTGGCTGCAATAGATAATTTAAGTTTTTTTTCGGTCCGGTTTGAGAAGATACCTCAACGGCAAGAATGAAAAATAAAAAAAGATAAATGCCGTTGAAGCTGTGACGTTGCAATTTTTTTATCATTTCATGCCGCGGCTGATGTCATTTCAGAGCAATATACTTTAATCATTTTTGATTATGAATGCAAAAAAGTTTTGAAATTAACAATGGCTCAAACAAAGCGGCTGACGCTCGTTTGAGCGTCAGCCGCTTTGTTTTTCCATCGCGCCGAAACTATAAGTCTGACGGGTTCGACGGTTTATGCTTTGTCGCCGGTTTCTTCTTCGTCATCGTCGTCTTCGATGGGACGCGCGTCCCAGATGGTTCCGACGCGGACTGAT
>DASWRC010000247.1:0-42483 GCA_036403375.1 Pyrinomonadaceae bacterium | reverse complement strand
AGTTTTAGCCGCTGCCGTCCTGCTGCTGCTCGGCGGCGCGGCGGTTTGGTTTTACACCTCGCGCAATAGCCGGCAAAAAGCGGTTGCTTTGACTCCCGAACGGCAAATGACGACGCATATTTTTACGACCGAAGGCGGCGGAATTCCGTGGCGCGTCGTCATCTCGCCGGACGGTAAATGGCTGGCTTACGTGCAGCGCATCAAAGGTTTGTATTCGCTCTGGCTCGGCGAAATAGAAACGAATCATAGCATTCAAATCGTGCCGCCGCTTGACCGGTTTTATGAATATCTGACGTTCGCGCCCGACGGCAAAAGTCTTTATTTCACGGCGCGCGACGACAATCATTCGCGCTGGACGCTGATGCGCGTTCCGGTTTTCGGCGGCGCGGCGCAGGAGCTTCTCGCCGACGCGCACAGCGCAATCACGTTTTCGCCCGACGGGCGGCAAATCGCTTTTTTGAGAGAATACGAGGACGACGAGAAAAATTCGCTCGTCGTCGCGGACGCGGAAACAGGCAAAAACGAGCAGATTCTGCTGACGCGCGAACGGGCTGAAAAGTTCGCCAGTCGCGGCTTGGCGTGGTCGCCGGACGGAAAAATAATCGCCGTCGGGGCGGGGCAAAAGGGCAAAGCCTGCGGGCTTTTGGCGGTTCGCACGACAGACTCATCGGTCGAAAAAATCGGCGACGGCGATTGGAACAATGAATTTAATCTCGTCTGGCTCAAAGACGGCAGCGGGCTGGTTTTAATAAATATCGCGGACGCCAAAAACTATGAAAGTCTGCAAACGTGGCTGGTTTCTTACCCGTCAGGCGCGGCGCGGCAAATCACGAGCGAGTCGGTCCGCTACAGCCATTTCAGTTTGAGCGTTTCAAACGACGACAAAATGGCGCTGCTGGCAATGCACAACAACCCGCAAATCTGGCGCGTCGCCGGCGACGATTGGCAAAAGCCGCACAAAATTCTGGAAGGCGCGCGAATCCGGCAGGAAGGCAAAGGCGGTCTCGCGGTCGCGCCGGACGGACGCATTTTTTACATCGCGCGCACCAACGGCGACACCAACGTCTGGGAAATGAGCGCCGCCGGCGACAATCAGCGACAGGTCACGCCGAGCCGGGCGGGCGCGGAAGATTTTCAAGTCAATGTGACGGCAGACAGCCGGTTTATCGTGTTCGTTTCCAACCGCTCGGGCATGGGCGAAATCTGGCGCGCCAATCTGGACGGAAGCAATTTGACGCAATTGACAAACGGCGGCAGAAACATTCAGGCGACGGTTTCGCCCGACGGCAAATGGGCAGTTTACACTTCATTTCGCGACGGCAGACAGGCGCTCTGGCGCGTTCCGGTCGAAGGCGGGGAGTCGCAGCAATTGACTTCGGAAGAAACTTCCTGGGCGGCAGTTTCGCCCGACGGGAAATCAATCGCCTGCGTTTACGGAAAAACATCGGACGCTTTCGCCCGTCATATTGCCGTTTTTGCTTTTGAGGGCGGGAATCCGCTGAAAATTTTTACCGTTTCCGATTACGGCGTGCTCGAAAATCGCCTGCGCTGGTCGCCCGACGGCGCGGGATTAATTTATAAAGACCGCCTGCTCGGACTCTGGCGGCAAAACCTGAATCGCGAGAAGCCGGAACGAATCAAAAACTCCGAAGACCTCAGGTTTTACAACTTCGCATTCTCGCCCGACGGCAAAAATCTGGTTTATTCGGGCGGCAGTGAAATACGCGAAATCGTTATTGCGGAAAATTTCCGATAGCTTATTTCGCGTTTCCCGCCGTAAAAAAACGTATTGCACTCACTCAAAACGTTCCCCTCAAGCGAACGCGTGTTTTAATATCGGAAAAAAAAGGTCTATAACTCGATAGCCGAACTTTTAAACATATAAATCCGCTTTATTTCAGTTTTGAGCGTTTTAACAAGCTGTCAAAGCGGGCGTCGCTGCGGAACGAATCGAGGCGCGGGTCAACTTTTATCCAGCACAGCCAGCTGTCTTTTTCGTTCAATGCTCGTTCGAGCGTCGCGAACACTTTCTCCGGTTCGCCGAGTCCGGCGTAGGCAAGCACGAGAAAATAAGGCAAAACCGGCGTTGCGTCGCGCGCCGTTATTTCTTTGAGTATTTGACGGGCTTCGTCTTTTTTCCCGGCGAGAGCAAGCGTGCGGGCGAGTACCGTTCGAAGTGCCGGGTCACCGGGCGAAAGCTCGGCGGCGCGTTTAAACTCGCTCGCCGCGCAATCAAAATCGCCCATCCCTTCACAGGCTTCGGCGAGCCGCATATGCCCGTACCAGTATTTATCGTCCGCTTCCAGGGATTGCTTATAAAATTTGCGGGCTTCGTCATAACGGCGCGAATAATAATAGGGCAAGCCCAAATCCGCTTTGAGAGTCTGTGACTGCGGGTCGAGTTCGAGGGCGCGGCGCAGATGTCTTTCGGCTTCGTCAAAATGCGCGGTGGCGACCAAAAACCACGCGTAATACTGGTGCGTGTAAGTAGAATTCGGGTTGAGTTCGAGCGAATGAACAAACGAATCCTGGGCTTTGCCGGTGTCGCGATAAACCCAAAATTGAAGAACCGCAATCGAGGTGTGGGCTTCGGCAAGATTCGGGTCGAGTTCGATGGCTTTGAGCGCCGCCTTTTCCGCTAACTGCGCCGCCGACGGGAAATTAAACGAGCGGGCAATCCCGTAAGCATTGGCAAGTTTGGCATAAGCGAGCGCGAAATTCGGGTCGAGCGCAATCGCATCGTTAAAATATTTGATTGCGGCATTTAAGTGGTCGGGAGAGATACTGTTGAGATTATCGTTGCCGCGCAGGTAAAGCTGAAAAGCTTCGATATTACCGGTCGGCGGGCGTTCGAGCCGTGTCTGTTCCTCGGCGCTGAGCCGGACTTTCAAAGCATCGGTGATGCGCGCGGAAATCTCGTCCTGAACCTGAAATATATTGACAAACTGCGTGTCGTAGGAATTTGCCCAGATCGGTTTTCCGTCAGCGACCCGGATGAGCTGCACCGTCACGCGAACACGGTCGCCGTCCTTCTGAATCACGCCGTCGATAACGCTCTCGACCTTTAAATCGCGCCCGGCATTTGCCGCTTCGATATCATTTGACCCGTAACGGATGACCGAGCCGGTCGGGCGAACAGTCAGGCTTCGGACATTGCTCAATTTCGTAATCAGCGAATCGGCGAGACCGACACTCAAATAATTGCTTTCGTCATCGGGGTTTAAGAGTTTGAACGGCAAAACGGCGAGTGTCTGCTCGGGACTTTCGGAATTTGCTTCGGTTTCCTTTAGTTTTTTTGAATAGACGAAGTAAACGATTCCGAGGGTCGCTGTAATCGATAACAAAAGGGCGGCAATTATTACCTCGCGCCTTTTCCAAAAAAACGTCGAAGCTTTGCGATGCCCGGCTGCGGTTTCAACTTGAGCGGCGGTTTCATCCGCGATAGCTGCGGGTGAATCGCTCTCGGCAGCGCTTTTCGTTTCAATTTCTTCGACCTCGGCAATAAAACGATAGCCGCGCGTCGGAACGGTTTCGATATAGCTGGAGTTTTGCGTCGCATCGCCGAGTGCGCGGCGCAGCTGCGCGATAACACGAGTCAGCGCATTCTGTGTAACAAAAGAATCTTTCCAGACGGCGTCCAGAAGTTCGTCCTTGGAAATCAGGCGCCCGCGCTCTTCGAGAAGAAAAACCAGCACCTGAAAAGCTTTCGGTTCGAGCGTCAGCGGAGCGCCGTTTTTGAAAACGCGAAATTCTTCCGGCTCGACTCGGACGTCGTAAAACTGATAAATACACGATTTAGAAGCCATCACAAATCCATCACAGAAACATTATAGAAGAATCCGTTTTTCGTCACGACACCGTTTGCGGTAGCTTGTTAGATTTCTCGCAGACATAAAAGTTTAACGGTAATCAGCAGTTATGACAAGTTGCTTTTATTGTTGAAAATAAAAAATTTAAACCATCTGAGGAAAAGAAAAATGATGAAAATTAATTTCGTAAAACGATTCGCCGAATTATTTGTAGTTTTGGTAATTACCGGAACATTTATATTAACCGCCGCCGCGCAGACCAAAAGCGTTAAAAAGGTCGACGCGCTCGCTTCACGCACGTGCAGTTTACGTTCGATTAGCGGAAATTACGGCTTGAGCGTAACCGGGGTAAATCTTTTGCCGCCGAGCACTACCATTCAGATTGCCGCCGTCGGACTCGCAACCTTCGACGGCGAGGGAACTATGACGGGAAGCGTGACGACCAGTTTCGGCGGCACTGTGACCGCTGATACCGTGACGGCAGCTTACACGGTTGAACCTAATTGTACGGGAACGTTTACGGTTACTTTCAACAACGGATTCACGATTCACAATAATCTCGTAATCGTCAATGAAGGCAAGGAAATATTGTTTATTCAAACAGACCCGGGAACAATTAACGCGGGCAGTTTGAAGCGTCAATAAATCTTTCGAGCCAAACCATCAACCTTTGCAAACCGGCAATCGGCGCTTTCGAGAATTCTCGAAAGCGCCGATTGCCGGTTTGCCGACAGCCTTAGCGGAGGCTGTTAATTTCACAAGCGGATACCGGGTGATAACTGCTCTTCTCTGCGTCCCGTTTTATACAGCTTCTAATATTGTCCGGCAGTTTGAAGGGTTTGGTTCGAATTCGCAGCACTTACCTGAAAATTTATTTTTCTCGATTTGCCTCAGAATTTCATTTTCCGCTTGATTCAGTAAAAAAAAAGGTCTATAACTCAATAGTTCATTCCAAGCCCCCCTTGTGAATGCCGGATTACATTAAATTATCTTACACATCCGGGCTTATAAACATATAAATTCGCTTTATTGTATAAAAATAAAGGATGCTTAGGCATCATTAATCTACCACTGGGAGTGAAATAAAAGAGTATGAAAAAATTCCTGGCTTTAGGAATGACGGCAATCTTAGCGATTGCTTTAATGTCAATGGCGACCCTCGCGCAACAGGGTGAATTAAACAAAATTCCGCACGGAATCAATCCGAATTCAAAATCGCCCAATTTCGGAGGCTTCGCCGCAACGACCGGCGGAACACGCAAAACGACCGCGATGACTTACCGCGGCGGACCGCTCATCAACACGCCGACCATTTACCTTATCTGGTACGGTAACTGGAATCAAACAAACGGTTCGGACACGCCTGCCGGTCAGCAAATTGTCCGCGACTGGGCAAACGGCATCGGCGGAACTCCGTATTACCAGTTGAATACGAGCCTTTCGGTTTCGGGCAAGCCGATTTCCGGCAATGTCCTGTACGGCGGCGAAACGACCGATACGGGAACTTCCGTCAGCCTGACGGACGCGAATATTCAAACAATCGTGGCGAATGCGATTTCGAGCAATCGCCTGCCGTATGACGCAAACGGCGTTTACTTCGTGATTACGTCATCGAACGTCACGGCAAGCTCGGGCTTCTGCACACAGTATTGCGGCTGGCATACATACGGCACGGTCACCGGTTTCGGCAAAGTCCGCTATTCGTTCGTCGGCAACGCCAAACGCTGTTTGAGTTCCTGCGCGGCGCAGGGCACGGTCAGCCCGAACGGCAATCCGGGCATCGACGGCGCGGTTTCGGTTCTTTCGCACGAACTCGAAGAAGCCAACACCGACCCGGACATCAACGCCTGGCTCGATGCTCAAGGTTATGAAAACGCCGACAAATGCGCGTGGACGTTCGGACATTTTCAGTACCAAACGCCGAACGGCGCGTGGGCGAATATGAACTTCGGCGGTCGTGACTGGCTCATTCAGCGCAACATCTTAAAGTCGGGAAGCAGTTTTTTCTGTATGGTTGATTCAACCCACAACTAAAAATTGATTTCCAAAAAACTTAAAGCGGCAAAGCTAATTTAGCTTTGCCGCTTTTTTATTGCACGAAACCTTTTTCTTTCAGAAAATCCAGAATCTTCGAGGCGTTTTCGCGGGCGCTTTTGTTGACGGTGTCGAGTGTGATTTCCGCCGTTTGCGGGGCTTCGTAAATATCGTCGATGCCCGTAAAATCCTTTATTTCGCCGCGGCGCGCCCGCGCGTACATGCCTTTCGTGTCGCGCGCTTCGCAAACCGCGAGCGGCGTATCGACAAAGATTTCGACGAAATTCGCGCCGCCGATTAAACTGCGCACTTCATTGCGCATCGCACGATACGGTGAAACGGCGGCGCAGATACACGCGCCGCCGTGACGGACGATTTCCGAAGCGACAAAACCGATGCGCAGAATGTTCGTATCGCGGTCTTCTTTTGAAAATCCCAAGCCTTTCGAAAGATGCGTGCGGACGACATCGCCGTCGAGAACGGTCACGCGCCGTCCGTGTTCCGTAAGGAGAAGCGTCAAAATCTCGGCGGTCGTCGATTTTCCCGCGCCGCTCAAACCCGTAAACCACAAACAAATGCCCTGGCGATGGCGCGGCGGGTAGCTTTCCGCTAAAATCTCCGCCGTCTCGCGCCGCGTAAACCAATCCGGAAGCGGCGCTCCCCGGTACAAAAAATCTTCGCGAATCTGCGTGCCCGAAAGGGAAGCGGTTTTTGCCGCTTTTGAAATCTTGCTTTTTTCCTCGAACCGGTTTTCGTCCGGCAAATAGAGCATTTCGTCAAAAGAAACGCAGTGGACGCCGATTTCTTCCGAATATTTTTCGACCAGTTCGCGCGCCGCGCCCGATTCGTAAAACGGAGCGCCGTTGGTATCTAAGCCGGGACTCGCGTGGTCGCGCCCGACGATAAAATGACTCGCGCCGTAATTACGGCGAATAAGAGCGTGCCACAGAGCCTCGCGCGCGCCCGCCATCCGCATCGCGAGCGGCAGGAGCGCGAGCACGGTTTTGTCCGGGTCGTAATGATTTTTGACGAGCGCGCGGTAACTGCGAACGCGCGTCAGGTAATCAATGTCGCCCGGTTTCGTCATCCCGACTGCCGGGTGAATGAGCAAAGTTCCGCCGGTAATTTGAGCCGCGCGCTTTGTCATTTCTTCATGCGCGCGATGAATCGGGTTACGGGTCTGAAAAGCGACGACCCGCTGGTTGCCTAACTCGGTGAGCCGGGCGCGCGTTTTCGACGGCGTCAGCCGCAAATCCTGAAAATCGAAATGTTTGGGCAATGCTAAAACGCGCAGGCTGCCCGAAATATTAAACTTTCCCCAGCGCTCGATTTCCGTGACCAGCGGATGCCGGAAATCTCGCGTTCCGAGAACGTTTTCAGCAAAGCGGGCAGCCGACCATTCGTAAATTTCTTCAATCGTTAAAATCGCCAGCAAATCGTTTTTCGCGTCGCGCAGCGCAACGTCCGCATCGAGCTTCAGCGCGCCCGAATTTTCGACCGGCAAGGTCACGGGAACAGGGAAAACCGCACCGCTTTCGAGTTTCATTTCTTCCAAAACACGCTCAAAATCGGCGCGGTTCAGAAAGGTTTTTAAAGGTGAAAACGCGCCCGTCGCCAGCAGTTCCAAATCGCAGACATTGCGCGTCGTTAATTGAATAGAGGGCAGCCCGCCGGCGTAAGCCTTTAGTTCTTCGTGCGATTCGGGCGAAACGAGCAAATCGATAAGCTCGTTGCCGTAAGGTGAAATCAGGGTTGTTTCGGGTTTCATCTTCCAGTTTCAAAAAGTAAAGGAAATTATATTCGACTAAAGAAGAAAACCGAAACCCGGTAAATTATCGATTTAACTTTGCGCCTTTACGGCAGAAAAAATATTTGCCGCAAAGGCGCTAAAGATTTGTTGGCAGCACAAAATCAGGGAACGAAATTGTAAACAATCACGCCCGACACTCTGACGGGTTTACCGCTGAGCATCGTCGGCGAAAATTTACTTGCCCGCGCCGCCTGCACCGCCGCCGCGCGCAGCAGCGGGTGACCCGAAACGGCGCTTGCCGCGACGACAGTTCCTTTTTCGTCAATCGTCACCTGCACGTTGACCGCGCCCGAAGCCCGAACCGCTCTGGCGGCAGGCGGATAAGCCGGTTGGACAAGATTCGTCGCCCTGCCGTTGACGACGCCGCCCGAGATGGTTTTTGAATCGGAGTTTCCGGTCGAAGACGAATCCGTCAAAACGGGCGGGCTGTTTGAATCGGAGCTTTCCAAATCTTTGGCTTTCAGCTCGTCGGCTTCGGCTAAAGCGGTTTTGCCCATTTTGCGGTAAACTTCGGCGCGCAGCGTGTAGTAATTTTCGTAGCCGGGGTTCTGACGAATGGCTTCCGTGTAGTCTTTCAGCGCATTTTCGTAATCTTCTTTTTTGAAATACAGCTTGGCGCGGTAGGAATAATCATAGTTCGAGCCGCTTTTCTGAATCGTCGTCGTCATATCTTCGATTGCCTTGTCGAGCTTATTTTGAAGTTCATAAATGTTGCTGCGGAAAATATAAAAGCTCGGGTTGTCGGGCGCGAGCCGGATTGCCTCGTTAAAATCTTCGAGCGCCGCGTCGTATTCGTTCTTCATCCGGTAGAGCGTTCCGCGAAGCCCTAGCGCGCGCGTGTTTTTCGGGTCGAGCTTCAAGGCTTCCTGCGCCGCGCCGAACGCGCATTCGTCGAATTTGTCGGAGTAATTATCCAATTCGATGTGCTTGTAGCCGCGCTTGACGTAATCGTCCGACGTTAGCAGGTCGGGTTCACCGGCAATCGAGCACCGGTACTGATTCGTAAATTTCGCGAGCGGATTGTTTTTACAGCCCGCCGCGCCAAAAAACAGAATGAAAACACCGAGACAAAATGTGATTAGATTTTTCATATAAATTTTAATCTTCGACCACTAAGGAAATCGTGCCGCCCTCGACGCGTCCGGCAAAAGCGCCGCGTTTCGGTTCAAACGAAACCGGAAAATACTTCATCGGCGTGCTGTATCGATGCAGAACGTAATAGAGCCAGACTTCGCGTCCTTCGACCGTTTGTTTTTTGTCCGGCTCACCCAGAAGTTTTTTCACGTCGTCCTGAGATTTTCCGTCGAGCATCCGCGTTTTGAAAACGTCTAGGTACATCCGCCCGCGCTCAATCGCGTCGCCTTTCAGCCAATCGGCAGAATTAAAAGGTTTTTCCGAATAATCGCGAAACGGATTTTTGACCAGACCGCAGCCCAAACTGAAAAGCGCGGTTAATAATACACAAAGCGATAAATTTATAACAGATTTATTCAATAATTTCTTCATCATAAAGTTGCTTTAGCCGACGCGCGGGAAATAATCCGGGTTGCGGCTGTCCCACAGCGCGATACGCAACGCGTCGACTTGTCCGCTTTCGGCAAAATATATTTGAAAATGGGCGCTTTTCACGGTTTGGTCGCCCGACGGGATTTCGACATCGTAAAGCCAGACTTCTTCGTCGAAAGTCCCGCCCGCGCCGCAGCAGCGACCGCGCGTTTTGCGGTCGGGCGCGCCGAGTATTTCCTGAGCTTCCTGCCGTGTTTTGCCGGTTAAATAACTTCCAGTCGAGGCTCCGCTCCATTGTAAATCCGCCGACATCTCGCCGCGCGCCTGCGCATCGCCGTCGCGCCAGAGTTGAGCGTCGAAAGTTCTTTCCTGAAACGGTCTTTTGGTACCCGGCAAACGGTCTTTCAAGGCGACGCACGACGCGAGAAGACACAATGCCGGAATCAAAACCGAAATTATTAATAAATTGTTTTTCATTTTTTGAAACCTGTTCAGAAGACTCTTGTTGAGCCGCTTTTTGCCGAACTATTTTCGGCAAGTTGAGAAAAAGTAATGACTTATCCGCGAATTTGTGTAAAATGTTTTCACTATGAAAAAAGCCCTGATTCTGCTCGTGTTCGTTTTTTGCTGCCTGGAAATTTCGGCACAACCGACTTCCATCGTAAAAAGCGCGCTGACAAAGAATGATTTGCAAAAGTTGGTCGAAACCGAACAGTCGTTTGCCCGCGCCGCCGCCGAAAAGGGAACGCGCAGCGCCTTTTTGGAGTTTCTGGCGGATGACGGAATCGTCTTTGCGCCGACCGAGTCAAACGGCAAGCTCGTCTGGAAAGCGCGTCCCGAATCGCCCGCGCTTTTAAGCTGGAATCCGGCGTGGGCGGATATTTCGTCGGACGGCAGGCTCGGCTACACGACCGGCGGCTGGGAATTTCGCCCGCAAGGCAAAACCGGCAACCCTACGGCTTTCGGCGATTATGTGACGCTCTGGCAAAAACAGCCGGACGGCACATTTAAGGCGGTTCTCGACATCGGCATCACGCACTCGTCGAGCGGTTTTGCGCTCGCCGCGCCGAAATTTCCTTCGGACGCCGGTACAGGCGCGAAATCCGTTAAAAACGGCGTCAATAACGGAACTTTGACGAGCATTTTTTCGAACAAAAGCATAGCGAACGGCTATTTTAATTATCTGGCGGACGACTGTCTCGTGCTGCGCGACGGAAATTTGCCGTTTTACGGGAAGCAGAACGCCTTTTTGGCGCTCGAAAGACTCGACAAGGATTATCCGCCGTCCTCCTTTTTGAATTTCAACGGCAATGTATCGAAAATTTTCGGCAACCTGATGTACATCTGGGGCGTTTATCAATTAAGCGATTCGGACAAATCGATCAAAAAATGGAATTTCGTGCAGATTTGGAAAAACCGCGGCGGCAAATGGCAAATCGTGCTCGATATTTTTAACCCGATTCCGCCGCCGAAAAAATAATAATTGAGCCGCGCGCCGAAAGAGAAACGGGGATTTAATCAATAATTTAAAAACCGCGAAATCCCCGGTCAGTCTGCGGCTCGAAGATTTTGTAAAACGGCGGGTTTTTTATCAAAATACAAATTATGAAAAAAATCTTACTTTTATCTCTAATCATTTTCACGACCGCAAACATCTTCGCGCAGAATGAGGCGCAGAAAATTTACGATACCGAAAAGGCTTTTGAAAAGCTCGTCGCCGAAAAGGGTATCAATCAGGGCTTTATTCAATTTCTCGCGCCCGACGGGATAATTTTCGTGCCCGATGCGTCGAACGGCAGGGAAGTTTGGAAAAATCGCCCGCCGTCGTCCGCTTCGCTGACCTGGAATCCGACGTTTATTGACGTTTCGTCAAACGGCGCGCTGGCTTATTCTACCGGCAACGGAATTTTCAAACCGAAAGGCAAAGACGATACGACCGCGTATTACAGTGAATACGCGACCATCTGGCAGCGCCAGCCCGACGGCACTTATCTGGCGGCGCTCGATATGGGAATTTCGCACGACGCGCCGAACACTGAGACGAAATGGACTTCGCCCGACGACATCGGCAAAGAGCTGAACGAAAAGAAATACTCGGCGGCGGACGCCTCGACCGCGTTTTTTGAAATGGCGACCAAACAGGGATTAAGCCGCGCCTATAAAACCTATTTTGGGAACGACGTGCGCCTCCTGCGCGAGGGTAAAATGCCGCTCGTCGGGAAAGAAGCGGCGCTCGACGAAATTAAAAAAAGCAATAAAGGCGCGACCAGTTTCGCCAAGCGCTCGGTCTTTGTCGGCGCGGCTGATATGGCTTATATTACAAATACTTACACCGTTACCGACAAAACCGGCAAAACGACGGAGAAGGGAAATTTCCTACAGGTTTGGAAACTCAGAAACAATAAATGGCAGATTGTGTTGGACGTTTTCGTGCCCACGCCGCCCGAGCAGAAATAATTTAACCGCTAAAGGGGCGAAACACCGCTAAATAAAATACTAAACCCATGCGTCGCGGCGCGTGTTTAGCGGGTTCATTTTTTCCGGGCAATTTCGATTTTCGATTAAATCGTTAAAAAAACTTTTACAATCGGGTACCATAATAATTAATTGAAGGTTGTGCATTAAAAAGCCAGTTAAATACCACATTTAACTGTTCGGAATAGCTGACAGCTAATAACGGATAACTAAAGAAACTGCGCTGAGGCGAGCCGCACATTATCAGCTATTCCGAAAGGTTTTTCGATTTTATTCACACTCTTCATTTAATTTGTTCCAACCTTTTGCGCCGTCGCTTGCCAAAATCCGTAATCATTCGCAAACTCTTTAACGTGAGTGAAACATTTTCTCAAGTCGTCGAACTTCTTAAACTCGAAGCCGCCGCGATTGAACGAACCGCCGGCATCCTTGGGCGCGAAGCGGTCGAACAGGCGATAAAACTTCTGCTTGACTGCGAAAGCAAAATCGTCGTCGTCGGCGTCGGCAAATCCGGCATAATCGCCAACAAAATCGCCGACACGATGACTTCGACCGGCACGGTCGCGGTTTTTCTGCATCCGACCGACGCGCTGCACGGCGGGCTTGGCGTCATCACGCGCGGCGACTGCGTGATTGCGCTTTCAAACTCGGGCGAGACGGACGAAATTCTCGCGCTGCTGCCCGCTCTGAAGGCGCGCGAAGTTTCGCTGATTGCGATTGTCGGCAATCCGATTTCGACGCTCGGACGAAATGCCGCCGTTGTTCTCGACGCATCGGTTGACAAGGAAGCCTGCCCGCTGAATTTAGCGCCGACAACCTCGACGACCGTTGCGCTCGCCATCGGCGACGCGCTGGCGATGACCCTGATGCAGGCGAAAAACCTGACGGCGGAAGATTTTGCCGCCAATCATCCAGCCGGGCGATTAGGCAAACGTCTGACTTTAAAGGTCGCCAGCCTGATGCACGAAAGCCCGAATATCCGCGCCGAAGCCGGCTGGCTCGAAGTCGTCAAAACCATCTCGCGCCACGCGCTCGGCGCGGTCAACGTCGTCGATTTTGGCGGAAAGCTCGTCGGCATCGTGACCGACGGCGATTTGCGCCGCACCATCGAACGAACCGCGCCCGAAAACTTTGCAAGCTTGAGCGCCGCCGAGATGATGACCGAAAATCCGGTGACGGCGTGCCCGGAAATGCTCGCTTTTGACGCGCTCAACAAAATGGAAAACCGCCCGATGCAGATTTCCGTGCTGCCGGTCGTCAACGAATCGGGCGCGGCAGTCGGGCTTTTGCGGCTGCACGACATTGTCAGAAGCGGTTTGTGAAATTCTGCGGCAAAAGACCTTTCGACAAACTTTCAGGACAACCTGTGTCTTGCGCTTTGTCTCTATTAAGCGTTACAGTCTTTCTGGCAACCACAGATTTTCAAAGGGCGCGAGGCAAAGAGGATGAAAAAGTTTTCAGGTTTGATTTTATCGGTTTTACTGCTGATTTCTTCAGCGCAGGCACAGCAGGCGGAAGTTACTATTCAACTCAATGAGCAATTTTTCGACGCCCTGCTCGACGCGGTTTTTAAGAATTCGAACCCGCCGGAATTTCCGCTCTCAATCCAGAACCCCAAGTCCCGAGTTCCGAATTCCACGTCGGTTTTGGCGGTCAACTATGTCGAAGACCCTAAGTCGAAGACCGAAGCCCAAAATCAAAACAATCTCTGTCCCGATAGAATCAGGCTTGAGCGCGAGATTGATGGAACGCGGACGGCTGTTCGCTTTCGCGACGGGCGCGTCGTGGCGCCGATTGCTTTTACGGGCAATTATAATCCGCCGCTGATTGGCTGTATCGATTTTGCGGGCGTTGCCGACACGACGATTGATTTGGAGTTTGACGCGCAGAAACAGGTTTTAATTGGGCGCGCGCGGGTTTTGAACGTGAATTTGAGCGGCGCGGGCAGCCTCGGCAGCGGACTGCTGGCGCGGATGGTGCAAAGCTCGATTGATAAGAAAATTAACCCGATTCAGATTCTGGCGATGGACAGAATCTCGTTCATTGTGCCGATTCAGAACGCGGGCAGCCTGAAGATGAATGCGGTCGGGATAAAACACGAAATCAGCAATGGCGTGCTGAACGTGCGCGTCGCGTACGAATTTGCCAAAGCGCCGTAAAAAGTCGTCCTTCTTCAGGCGGACGACTTTTTAACTGCACGCTTTTTTAGAAGATAAAGAAACTGCCGAGCGGCGTGTCGCCGACCGCGCCCCATTGCTGAACAATCAGATTTCCGTTCGAGCTTGCCAGCGAGTAGAAAGTCGCCGTGCCCGGTCGATAAACCGTTATATCCGCCTTACCGTCGCCGTCGTAATCGCCGCGCACCGGAGTGTCGTTGTTGGTAAAGGTCGGGTCACCGATTCCGAAAACGATTCCGCTATTGGCGGCGGGCGTGCCCGTCGCGCCGTTCAAAATATACCATTTAGCCGCATCGCCACCCGCGCCGCCGGCGCGCCAGACGACAAAATCGGCTTTACCGTCGCCGGTGTAATCAGCCGGATTGATAAGAAAATCAACATTGAAATTGCCCCAGTTAACCTGCCCGAGCTGCGCGCCGGTGACGGCGTCGCCGATATACCAGGTAACGGCTCCGGTCGCGTTGACCGATTGTGCAATCACCAGATCGTCTCTGCCGTCGCCGTTAAAATCCGCGCCCTCAAAGGCAAAAGTCGAAACGCCGGCGGCGAGCGCGCCGAAATTGACGACGCGCGCCTGCGACGGATTTGTGCTCGGTCTAATCCACCAGGCAAGACGATTATTGGTGATGCGAATTTGTGTATAATCCATGATTCCGTCGCCGTCGTAATCGCCGTTCCGGGCAGCATTATCGGCGGTCGTGCCCCATTTGATAACGCTGAACGGCGTGCCGTTCGTTTCCCACGGACCGAGCCAGTTTTCAAAGGTCGACGGGCGGAAAATGTTCGGGTCGTAAGTTCCGTCGCCGGTAAATGAACCGGGTGAAACCGAATCGCCCGAAACGCCCCAGTTAAATATGGAAATCCGCGCCGCGCCCGGTGTCGGGTCAGCCGGATTTTTCAAGATTTTCCAGGCAATCGATTGTCCGGCGGTGGCGGGAATGTTGACGACCGCCCAATCCGAATAATTCGTGCCGTAAAAGGCGAGGTATTTTGCTCTGACCTGCGGGACAAACCCGCCTTCAGGCTTATTCTTCGTCAGCGCGTTAGTCATTGCCGGCAGAGCGGAAATAAGAAAAGCCAATAGTGCAAAAAAACTAAACCCGCGCTTAATCCGGTGATTTACTTTCGTTGAAACAAAACTCGTGTTCATATTTATTCTCCTTTGTCTAGCGTGTCGGCGAATCGAAGCCGTGCGTTTAAAATGGGACAAAATCGGTCCGTTAAATTGATGTTGCGAAAAGTACGAAAAGAACGGACCCAAAAGCAAATCCGCGTTTGACTAAAACCTTAATTACTTTAGTATTACAAATTCCGCATTTTAGCAAGCAAAAGCCTTCTCATCACGGAAAATATTGGTTCCGGCTGGGCGGGCGTAAATAAAAGCGAAAGCCGATTCGGAATGTGCGGATTTCATACGAGCCTGCCCGGGAGGGCTGATTTTACTGTTTATCCGATAAGGTTTAGGACTTGTCGGAAATGGTCGTTTTTAGTATTAATTAAAAAATCAAAATGCCGGTTTTTGCGGCATTTTGCTTCATGGCATAATGATTGCTTTAACTTGGTACAGGAACTAAGTTTATTGTTCTCATCTAAAGAAATTGGGGGATATTATGCAATCGAAATATTTCAGACAGTCGGCTCTTTCGGTAATGATTGGCGGGCTTGTTTTCCTCGGCGGCACCGGCGTTGCAAACGCGCAGAGAAATCGTGACCGCCGCGACGAGCAGCGTCAGGAAAACCAGCAAAAACAAGACCAGCAACCGCAGGAACAGCGGCCGGTTCAGAACCAGCAGCGTCAGGAACAGCGCCGCCAGGAACAGGAACAGCGGCAGAATCAGCAGCGCCAGGAACAGGAGCAGCGCCAACAGCAACAGCGTCAGCAACAAGACCAGCGCCAGCAACAGCAGAACCAGCAGCGGCAGGAAGAACAACGCCGCCAGCAAGACCAGTGGCGGCAGCGGCAGCAGCAGGAAAATCAACAGCGCACCGAACAACAGCGTCGCCAGCAGGAAGAAAATCGCCGTCAGCAGCAACAGCAGCAACAGCAGCAACAGCAGCAGGAATCCAATCGTCGCGATGACGCGGAACGCCGTCAGAAGGAACAGCAGCAGCAGCAGCAGCAGCAGACGTGGCAGAACCAGCGCCAGAACGACCAGCGTCGCAGCGACCAGCAGCGCCGTGTCGAAGAACAGCGCCGCGTCGAAGAACAGCAGCGTCAACAGCAGCAAAATCAGCGCAGCGACCAGTGGAACCGGCAGCGAAACGACGGTAATTGGAATCAAAATCAACAGCGCACCGAACAGCGCCGTTACGAGCAATACAATCGTCAGCAGCAGCAGAATCTTCAGCGCGAACGCTGGAACGCCTATCAACAGCAATGGCGCACCCAGCAGCGGGTCGAAGAATTGCGCCGCCGCCAGCTCCAGCAGCAGCGACGAAACTATCAGTATCAGTATCAGCAGCGCTATCTCGAACAGTTAAGACGCGACCAACTGCGTCTCCAGCAGGCGCGCTACTACGATAACCTGGTTAACAATTATCGTTACTATCGCGGCGGAAATTCCTATTACACCAGCCAGTACGGCGCACAGATGCTTCGCCAAGCCGTCGAAAACGGTTACGAAGAAGGCTACCGCGCGGGAATGGCTGACCGCGAAGACGGTTGGGATTACAGCTACAACAGCAGCTTCGGCTACGAAGATGCGAGTTATGGTTATGATGGTTATTACGTCGGGTTGGAAGATTATCGCTACTATTTCCGCGAAGGTTTCCAGCGCGGCTATGAAGATGGCTACTACGAGCGCGACCAGTACGGAAATTACGAAAACGGCAGATATTCGATTCTCGGCGAAATCCTCAGCCAGATTCTTAATATCGCTCTTTACTAAACGAACAGGGGCAGTTAAAAAGCGGCTTTCTTTTGAAGAGCCGCTTTTTTTTATTTCAAAATCGAAAGATATTCTTTCCAGACGCCGACCGCACCGGCGTATTTTTTTGCCAGTACGGTGACGATTTGGCGGATATGCGTCAAATCATGCACGACCCACGTCGCGAGCAGCTGTTCGAGCGTGACCGCGCCAAGCTCGGGATGCATTCCTTTCAAAGCTAACTGCTCATCGGATAACTTCCAGGATTTCAAGGTTTCCAGACTTTCGCGCCGCCGCTCGGCGAACGTTTCGAGCAGCTCGCCCAAAGTTTTGCCTTTCGAATTTTCAAACATCGCAAAGCGGTCAAAGGGCTCGAACGTCCGGTTTTCGCCCTGCCGTAAAATAATCCCGGCACGTGGAATCCAATCGGTTTCCTCGGCGTGAATAAGGTGTCCGACAATGTCGAACGGACTCCAGCTTTCCGCCTCTTCAGCGCTGTTTATCCAATCGTCCGAAAGATTTTCGAGCAGTGATTTAACGGTTTCGGGCGTATTTGAAAGAATCTCGACGGCTTGTTCGGTCTTGAATTTCATAATTTAAATAATTATACAATTGAGCCGCACGAAACCGGAATTTTAACCTTCTGAAAAATTGAATGTACTTCTTATGAGAAACCCCGCGTAATAATAGGTTTCGTGCGCCAGCAGCTTCATACGGCTTTTAAAACCCCGGTATTTAGTGGTCGGGGTCGGAGATGGATAAACTTCATAATTTAATGATTTGGCAATTTCGATGGAGCGTTTCAGATGCAGCGGGTCGCTGACGAGCAGGACGGTTTTGATTCCGTTCGCGTTCGTTATCGGTTTGGCGAGAGCTAAATTTTCATAGGTTGAAGTCGATTTGTCTTCCATCAAAATATCTTCCGCCGGAATGCCGCTCGCGATTGCAAATCGGCGCGCGGCGGCGGCTTCGGTCTCTTCGTCCGCGTTTCCCTGACCGCCCGTGAAAATGATTTTTTTGACGCGTCCCGCACGATATAAATTTACCGCGTGATTAACGCGTTCCTGAAAAACCGGCGAAAGGCGCTCGCCCCAAACCGCCGCGCCCAGAACAATCGCGGCATCAGCCGTCTGATTTTCCGAAGATTCGTCGTAAAAATAAATCTGTCCGGCGATGAAAACAATAAATAAAACGAGACCAAGGCAAATCGCCGCTAAAATTTTGAAAAACGTTTTCATCGCTTAAATTACTAATTTTAATTACGGCATCAAACTTCGCAAACGCTTCGGTTCTTTGCCAATCCAATCGGGATTTTTCGCCGTGCCGTCAAAAATCGAAGAGGTTTTAAATGGCTCGAATTCGCCGCGAAGTGCCGCGTCTTTCGTTTTTTCGAGAATCGCGTCGATGTCTTTCTTCTTCACATCAGGAAAAGTGCGAACAGCGTCAAATGCCTGGTCCAAAACTTTTAGATTGTCGATTCCGGCGACGACGACCGAAACCGGTTGGCTCATCGCGTAATGCAGGCACTCGACGGGCGTCGCGGTTTTCGATTTCAAAATAATCCCGTTGGCGAGAGTTTTCATCGCCAAAATGCCCATCTTACGTTTATTAAATTCCGGCGCGACCAGTTTAGAAAAGCTTCGATAATGCGCGTCCATGACATTGACCGGCATCTGCGCGGTATCCAATTTATGCCCGTAACTTTCTGCCGTTTCAAGAAAATGCAGGTGAATCTGCGGGTCTTTGTGCCCGGTAAAACCGATAAATCGGAGCTTTCCAGCCTTTTGCGCGTCGAGCATCGCGAGCTGCGCGCCTTCTTTCGGGTCGAAAATCCGGTGCGGGTCTTCAAACCGCAAAATTTCGTGATGCTGAACCAAATCGATTCTATCGGTTTTCAGCCGTTTTAAGGATTCGTCAATCTGTTTGGCGGCGAGTTTTTTTGTGCGCCCGTCGATTTTCGTCATCAGAAAAACCCGGTCGCGCTTGCCTTTCAGGGCTTTGCCCAGGCGTTTTTCGCTTTCGCCTTCGTTGTAATCCCAGCAATTATCAAAAAAAGTGACGCCGCGCGCTAAAGCTTCATCGACAATCCGCAGAGCGGTTTTCTCGGTCACGTATTTTAAGCCCAAATGCCAGCCGCCGATGCCGAGCAGCGAAACCTTCTCGCCCGTCGAACCCAAATCGCGATAAATCATTACGTCATCCTGCCCTTTGTTCGTCATAAATTTCTCCGCTTGAAAGTTTTGTAAATCATAACATTCGGCTTGAGTCGGCGGAAAGAAAATTTTTGCGAACTTGTCACGGAGCGGCTTTCTTGAATAATCTGTAAGTTATGAATCTGCCTCTGGTTGCAATCATCGGACGACCGAACGTCGGAAAGTCCACGCTTTTTAATCGCCTGACGGGCTCGCGCAAATCCATCGTCGGCGACGAACCCGGAATTACGCGCGATAGAATCTACGGCGAGGTCGATTGGAAGGCGCGCCGGTTTGAGCTCGTCGATACGGGCGGCATCGTGCCGGACGACGAAGCGATTATTCCGGCGAATATTTTCAAGCAGGCGTCTTTTGCCATCGCCGCGTCGGAAGCGATTATCTGGGTCGTCGATTCGCGCGCCGGCGTGACGCCGCTCGATGAAGAAATCGCCGTCTTTTTGCGCAATATCGGCAAACCCGTCTTTATCGCCGCCAACAAAGCCGAAACGCGGAAAGTCGAGGAAGAAGCGGGCGAATTTTATCGTTTCGGTTTTGAACTAACGCCGATTTCCGCCGAACACGGAACTTCAATCGGCGATTTGCTCGACCAGGTTTTCGAGGTTTTGACGTTTGAAGAAGAAGAGGAAGAACCGCCGTCCGACGAAATAAAGCTCGCCATCATCGGACGACCGAACGTCGGAAAATCTTCTTTACTCAATAAAATTTTAGGCGAAGAGCGCGTTATCGTTTCGCCGATTGCCGGAACGACGCGCGACGCCATCGACACGCACCTGACGGTTGACGAGCAAAAATTCCTGCTTATCGACACCGCCGGAATTCGCCGCAAAGGCAAAACGACCGAGATGGCGGAAAAGCTTTCGGTCGTCATGGCGCGCAAAGCTCTGGAACGCGCCGACGTGGCGATTATGATTATCGACGCGGTCGAAGGCGTGACGAACCTGGACGCGAACATCGCCGGTTACGCGGTCGACTCGGGCTGTTCCGTGATTTTAGCGGTGAACAAATGGGACGCGCTCGAAGAAAAGGAAACGAATACGATTTATCGCTTTGAAGACACGCTGCGCCAGAGCATGAAATTTCTCGACTGGGCGCCGATGGTGACGATTTCCGCGCTCACCGGACAGCGCGTGCAGAACATTCTGCCGCTGGTCGTCAAGGCGAACGAAGCGCGAAACCTGCGGATTCAAACGTCGAAATTAAACAGATTTTTCGAGGACAACGTTTCGCAGCCGCGCGGCGGAACTGCGCCGACGCCCGGAAAAGGCGGCGGTTCGCGGCTGAAAGTCCAATTTATCACGCAGGGCGGAATGCGCCCGCCGCTCTTTATCTTGTTCACGGCGGGCGGCGGAGCCGGAAAGGGCGAGCTTCATTTTTCGTACCTGCGCTATATCGAAAACCGCCTGCGCGAAGAATTCGACTTTTTCGCGACGCCGATTCGTTTGAAGGAGAGGCATAAGACGAAAGGGAAAAAAGATTGATTTATCAAACATTTTATGGAAATTTCGGTTCATGACAACCAAATACTTTCTTACTCCGTGTTCTCGGACAAAAGGGAAATCAGATTTCATACAGTTTTCATGGACGAGCTGATTGACGTTATTTTTTCTGAGGTATTTATATACCATTTTGAAGGCGATAACTTTAAAACAATCATTTTTGATATATACGAAGTTGAACTGGAAGAAATCTATAACGATTATGAAGAGCTTTTTCTAAAATTGAAAAATTATAATTGGATTAATAGAAACTTTGAAACAAAAGATGATTTACTTGAAGTAATGAAACGGGAAAAAATTAAAGCCTATAATTTTCACTCTTCATTTGGATTATCCGGTTGGATTTGGGCAAAAAATATGGAAAGGGTTAAAATTAATACGTAAACAGTTTATGGAAGTTTTTTTACTTTTAGTCAGAATATTTCTTGCCGGCGTTTTCGCGCTCGCGGGCGTTGGCAAGTTGATGGATTTGCCGGGTTCGGAAAAAGCCGTCAAGGAATTCGGCGTGCCCGTTGATTTCGCAAAACCATTTGCGATTGCGCTGCCAATTGCCGAATTGCTGATTGCCGCGTTGCTGCTGCCGGTTTCGACGGCGTGGCTCGGCGCGATCGGCGCAGTTTTGCTGCTCGCGGTGTTTATCGGCGGAATGATTTGGCAGATGGCTAAAGGCAACGCGCCGGATTGTCACTGTTTCGGCGCGATTCATTCGGAGCCGGTTTCAAAAAAGAGTTTGATTCGCAACATCGTTTTTGCGATACTGGCGTTTTTTCTGGTCGCGCGCGGCGCTGATAATCAGGGTTTGAGTTTTTCGGATTTAACAAGCGAAATGGCAATACAATTATTTTTAGGTCTGGCAACAATCGGACTGCTCGGCGCGGTCGTTTTTTATTTGAAGAAAATTTCCGAGCAGCAGACGCAGATTATGCGGCGCATCGAGATTCTCGAACTCGTTTCGCACGAAGACGGGCGCGAAGTAAGCCGCGACGAAGCGGGCGACCCGCACGACTCGCTGCCGATCGGCTCGATTGCGCCCAATTTTGAATTGCCGGACGTGACGGGCAAAATCGTCGCCTTTCAAAATCTGCTCGCACGGGCAAAACCGCTGTTGTTCCTTTTTGTCAGCCCGACCTGCAATCCGTGTCAGGCGCTGCTGCCGGAAATCGAGGAATGGCAGGCGGAATTAAAGGACAAAGTCGAATTCGTCTTTATCAGCAGCGGCAATGCGCAGGCAAACTCCGAAAAATTCGGCGGCAGCGCTTTCAAACAGATTCTACTTCAGGAAGACAAGGAAGTCTCCGCGCTCTTTAACGCGAGATGGACGCCGACTGCCGTTTTTATTAACGCGAACGGCATTATCGCGAGTCACTTGTCGGTCGGCGACGAAGGCATCCGCGAGCTTGTAAAGAAAATTAAGGCGGAAAATCTCGAAAGTGAAACGCTTTTTATCGGCAACGGTACGAAGCTGAAAATCGGCGAGGACGTGCCCGAATTTTCGATGAAGGACCTCGACGGCAGGGAAGTTTCGCCCGATTATTTTCGCGGCAAAAGGACGCTCGTTACTTTTTGGAGCACGACCTGCCCGCACTGCGAAAATATGGCGGAGGAATTAAAGGTTTGGGAAAAACAAAAAGGCGCCGACGAGCCGAATCTGATTGTCTTTTCCGACGGCGACCCGGACGCTCACAAGCAAATCGGGCTGGATTCGCCGATTATCCTCGATGAAGGCTATAAAACATCGGAAAAATTGGGAATGGCGGGAACGCCGTCGGCGGTTTTAATCAACGAAAACGGCAAAATAATCTCCGAAACCGCCATCGGCGCGGCGAATATCTGGGCGCTGATTGGAAAGAGAAAATAAATTACGAATTTCAAATTACGAATTACGAATTAAAAACTTATGAAAGACAATGTTTTGTTAGACAAAAGTTTTGCTTTCGCAATTAGAGTAGTGAATGCTTATAAATTTCTCATTGAAGAAAAACACGAATTTGTAATTTCAAAACAGTTTCTCAGAAACGGAACATCTATCGGAGCAAACTCCGAAGAAGCGGTTGGAGGTCAATCAAAAGCAGATTTTGTTTCAAAATCAGTATTGCGTACAAGGAAGCCAGAGAAACGAAATATTGGATAAGACTACTTCAAGCGACCGATTATTTTGATGAAGCACAGGCAAAAAGTTTATTGGACGACCCGGACGAAATTCTCAAGATTATCGGAAAAATTCAAATTACAAGCGCGAAACAATTCGTAATTCGTAATTCGTAATTAAAATGAAACCCATAGATTGGAAAGTTATCGCGCAGGACGGGCAAGCGCGCGCAGGGATTTTGCGGACGCGGCGTTCGGTTATCGAAACGCCTGTTTTTATGCCCGTCGGAACGCAGGGGACAGTCAAAGGCGTGCGCTATGAATGGCTCGAATCGGAACTCGACGCGCGAATAATTCTCGGCAATACATATCACCTTTTCCTGCGTCCGGGCGCGGAAATCATTCGCGAACTAGGCGGGCTGCACCGGTTTTCGACGTGGAATCGCTCGCTCCTGACGGATTCGGGCGGCTTTCAGGTTTTTTCTTTGACCGATTTGCGCAAACTTACGGAAGAAGGCGTCGAATTTCGCTCGCACGTTGACGGCAGTAAAAAATTCCTGTCGCCCGAAGTTTCGATGGAAGTGCAAGCCGCTCTAGGGGCGGAAATCGTCATGGTTTTCGACGAATGCCCGCCGGGCGACGCCGGTTTTGACCAAACCAGAAAAAGTTTAGAGATGACGGCGCGCTGGGCAAAGCGTTCGAAAGATAGTTTTAACGAATTGCAGAATGAAGGCGCGGATACGGGATTTTTGAGTGATGAAGACAGCGGGCAGAAGGATGAATTTAAAGACGAAAACAACCGAATCCCACTATCGGGTCGCCAGGCTTTATTCGGAATAATTCAAGGTGTGGGGCATCTTGAATTGAGAAAACAAAGTCTCGATTTGACGACAGAAATCGGCTTTGACGGTTATGCGATAGGCGGTTTGAGCGTTGGCGAGGAGAAGTCTGTGATGTATGACGTTCTGGAATTTCTCGCGCCGCAGATGCCCGCCAGTGCACCGCGTTATCTGATGGGCGTCGGGACGCCCGAAGATTTGGTCGAAGCGGTTTATCGGGGCGTCGATATGTTCGACTGCGTAATGCCGACGCGTAATGGTCGCACGGGCGGCGCGTTCACCTCCGGCGGCAAATTGAACATCCGCAACGCGAAATTTGCGCGCGACCGTGAGCCGCTCGACGCGGAATGTCCATGCTCGGTTTGCCGTCGATATTCGCGCGCCTATTTAAGACATTTATACCAAACGGGCGAAATGCTGGCGGCGATTTTAATTTCTCACCATAATTTGGCGTTCTTCCTTGACACAATGCGAAAGGTAAGAGATTCTATCAAACTTGGCACGTTCAGCCGATTCAGAAAAGAGTTTCTCGAAAAATTGCAGGAAAATACGCAGGCAGACGTTTGATAAACGCCGCGTCGATTGTATATGATTGTATTTTTCTTTTCTGCTTTAAAAACACATGAGTATATTTCTATTATTTTTTCAGGATGGCGGAATTCTCGGAAGTTTGGGAATGTTCCTGCCGATTATCTTAATGGTCGGCATTTTTTACTTCCTCGTGATTATGCCGCAAAAGAAGCAGCAGCAGCAGCTTAAAGACATGATTGCGCAGCTGAAAATAAATGATGAAGTTGTAACCAACGGCGGCATCATCGGCAGAATCAAAGAAATGAGGGAAACCAGTTTTATTATCCAGAGCGCCGAAAAAACGTTTCTGGAAATCGGCAAAAGTGCCGTCGTCGGCATCAAAGCGCCGGAAGAAAAGAAATAGCAGTCAGTGGTCAGCGGTCGGCGGTCAGTGGACAGAAAAATCCAACTCACCGCCGCCCACTGACACCGACCACAGAATAAGCAATGAAAAACAGTAGTTTGTGGATTAGAACGGCGATAATCGTTACGATTACGCTGATTGGGATTTATCTCGTTTTCGGACCTCGCAGAGTTCCGACCGCCAACGATTTCACGTGGGGCGGCATCAAGCAGAACTTAGCCGACAACATCAACCTCGGCTTAGACTTAAAAGGCGGTTCGCACCTCGTAATGCGCGTCAAGACGGATGATTATCTGAAGACCTTGACGGAAAACAATGCGCAAGCCGCGTTAAATGCCGCGAAGGAAGCGAAGGACGCCGACGGCAATCCTTTGCCCGTGAAAGATTATGCCGTGACGACCGGCAGCGGAAATTATTCCGTGACGCTCAATTTGAACGATGCTTCGAAAGCGCAGACGGTCGTTGATGAAGTCAAGAAAAAGGTCGATTTCGCTCAGTGGGGCGACCCTTCGATTAGCGGTAGTACGATTACATGGTCGCTGCCCGCGCGCGCTCAGGACGTGATGAAAGACCAGGCGGTCGAACAGGCTTTGAAAATCATCGAAAGCCGTATCAACGCATTTGGGGTCAAAGAGCCGACGCTGCAAAGACACGGTTCGAACGCTTCGGGACAAATCCTGCTGCAGATGCCGGGCGTCGACGACCCGGAACGCATCAAAAAACTCATCAACGCCGACTCGAATCTCGCGCTGATGAAGGTTACCGGCGAAACTTTCCAGACTTATCCGACCGAAGAAGCGGCAAAACAATCGCTCGGCGGAACCATTCCGCCAAACCGCAAGATTTTCCCGTACGTCGAAGACGATACGTCGAGTTTGACGGCGCAGAATGCGCAGCAGAAACCGAAGAAATTTATCGTTTTGGAATATCCGGCAATCGTCGACGGCAGCGAGCTGCGCGACGCGTCGGCGATTTCGCAGTCGGGCAATGACCGCGATTACAAAATCATTTTCAACCTGAAACCTGCCGGCGCGCAGAAATTCGGCGATTGGACGGGCAAAAACATCGGCAAATATCTGGCAATCGTCCTCAACGGCGAAGTCAAAAGCGCGCCCGTTATTCGCGGACAGATTTTCGATACCGGTGAGATTGAAGGTCGTTTTACCAAAACATCGGCGGAAGATTTGGCTCTGACGCTCAAATCGGGCGCACTGCCGGCGAAGATAGAATATCAGGAAGAACGGACGGTTGGTCCGAGCCTCGGCGCGGATTCGATTAAATCAGGTGTCGAAGCCTCGCTCGGCGGCTTGATTTTCGTCGTTATCTTTATGCTTTTCTATTATCGCGGCGCGGGAATCAACGCGGTTATCGCATTGATTCTGAATATGCTTCTGACGGTCGCCGGGTTAATCGTGATGGATTCGACGCTGACTTTGCCCGGCATTGCCGGACTTATCTTAGGCGTCGGCATGGCGGTTGACTCAAACGTCCTGATTTTCGAGCGAATGCGCGAAGAATTGCGCGCCGGACACACGGTTGCGCAAGCCGTGAGTCTCGGTTTCGACCGCGCGTTTATTACGATT
Source organism: Pyrinomonadaceae bacterium (assembly GCA_036403375.1). Lineage (GTDB taxonomy): Bacteria > Acidobacteriota > Blastocatellia > Pyrinomonadales > Pyrinomonadaceae > JAFDVJ01. The sequence continues at coordinate 16,652 of DASWRC010000247.1, read as the reverse complement.
ATCGATACACATATTACGACGATTATCTCGTCCGTCATTCTTTATATGAACGGTTCGGGACCGATTCGCGGGTTTGCCGTGACGCTCGTTTTGGGACTTTTAATCAATCTTTTCTCGGCGGTTTTTGTCTCGCGCACCATCTTTATGTGGCTGCTGCAACGCAATCCCGATATGAAAAGAATCAGTATCTAATTAAGTCGTGAGTCAAGCGCCGAGAGTCGAGAGATAAATTTTCTTCTGACTCACGACCGACGACTCACGATTCACGACTATTAAGCAATGTTTGAAATTTTTAAAGACATAAATGTAGATTGGATGGGAATCCGCAAGCCTTTGATTGCGGTTTCGCTCTTTATTCTTATGGCAGGGTTGTTTTCCGCAATCGGACGTCAGGTGACGCCGGGCGGAACGAATGCTTTTAACCTCGGCGTCGATTTTCAGGGCGGAACGGTGATTACCGCGAAGTTCCGGGAAAAACCATCGACGAACGACATTCGCAATGCCTTGAATACTGCCGGAATCGGCGACCCTGTAATCCAGGAGTCGACCGACAAAAATGACGAGGTTTTGATTAAGGTTCCGCAGTTTGAAGGCGTCGAATCGAATCAGACGGATGCCGCCCCGGCGGCGGCGACTCAAACCAACGCCGATACGCAAGCGCCCAATCAGCCCCAAACGAACGACAACAACCAGGTCAATAAGGGACGCGAACTCGTTAAAAAAGCGCTCGACACTTTCGGCAAAGAAGCCGAAGGCGCGTCAAGTCTGGCGGATGACCCGAGCGCGGCGTACAAGATTGTCGGAACCGATTCGGTCGGACCGGTCGCCGGCGCGCAGCTTCGCAATCAGGCGGTTATCGCGACGCTTCTCGGGTTAGCCGGAATCTTGTTCTTCATCGCGTTTCGCTATGATTGGACGTATGCTGCCGGCGCGGTTATCGCCGTTTTTCACGACGTTTTAATCACGCTTGCGTTTTTCTCGATTTTCCAGTGGGAAGTCAGTTTGACGGTGCTGGCGGCGTTTTTGACGCTCGTCGGATTTTCGGTTAACGACTCGATTGTTATTTTCGACCGTATTCGCGAAAACCTGACGCTGCACCGCGGCAAATCGCTCTATAATCTGACCAACGATTCGATTAACCAGACGATGTCGCGCACCATCGTGACGAACGGTTTGGTCTTCCTGTCGGTGCTCGCGCTCGTCATTTTCGGCGGCGAAGTCTTACGCGGATTTTCGCTCGCGCTGTTTGTCGGCTCGATTGCCGGAACCTACTCGACAATTGCCATTGCGAGCCCGATTGCTATCTGGTGGCAGGGCAAACTCGGCTCGGCGAAAGAAAAGGTTAAAGACGTGCCGAAGGCGGAAAAATTGGCGTCGGCTTCGCGCCGCTCGGTCACGCGCCGACCGGTTACAAGATAATTTTATTCAAAAACGGAAAGCGATAAGAAAATCTTCCTCGGAAGATTTGCGCTTTCCGTTTGAATTTAATACAAAAGATAGTAGTAATTATTGAAAATCGGAAAAAAACAGGCTGATTATTCTTGACTTTTGTGGCGTAAAATTTTAGACTTCACTCGTTGCTGGTCAATTAAATAAGTCATTCTGCTTGGCTTCCGTTGTCTTTAAAAATGACGGTTGCGGATTTGTGAGTGGTTTTGTATTTAAGCCAGACAAAAGATTCCGTTAATCCCGCATTTTGTAGTCAGAAGAAGTCAAAAAAAATTAAGTGGTAAGGTTTTTCAAGGTGAATTATCCGTAAAAGAAACGGTTACAACTTGAGATTTAATAAATGTCATCATACAAGCAATAATATTAAATTTTCGTAGCCCTTGACCTAAAATTGGCACCGGAAAGAGGGAGATAATAAAGATGTTAGATCAATTAGTTGAATCGAGAAATAATTCGGCAGAAAATACCAGACGCAGCGAGTTTATTTTGGGTACGCTGGTCGTTTTGGTATCCGTTCTTGTCGGCGGATGGATTTACAGCCTGTTCAATAAAGAATATGGAATGGGTACGGGCGATCTGGATATTTCCAGTCTCGTCGCGCCGGTTGCGCTTCCTGAAGACGCGCCGCCGCCGCCGCCGCCCGAAGAAAAACAGCCTGACCAAAAATCGGCTCCGAATCCGGATAAACCGACCGTCGTCGAAAAAATCGCGACCATGGAAGAAACTAAAGAACCGCCCAAGGAATTAAAGGGTGAAGTTCTGAAAGCTCCGCCGCTGAAAGCCAGCGAGGCGAAAAATTACGACGTTGGACAACAAAATCAAGGTCGTTATCAAGAGGGGCAAAAATATAACGAAAACCCGACAGGACTCAATCCCGGCGGCACCGGCGGGGGCGGCAACGATGACGAAGGCGACAAAATCGTCGTAAAAACAGCGACCCCGACGCCGAAACCGACCGAAAAACCGGCTCCGAAAACCATTTCGGGCGGCGTTGTCAACGGTAAAGCGACAAACCTTGTCAAACCGCCGTATCCGGCAGCGGCACGCGCCGTTCGCGCGGCTGGCGCGGTCAACGTGCAGGTCACGATTGACGAAAGCGGCAACGTGATTTCGGCAAGCGCCGTGAGCGGTCACCCGCTGCTTCGTGCAGCGGCTGTTCAAGCGGCTCGGTCTTCGAAATTCAGTCCGACGATGCTTTCCGGACAAGCGGTGAAGGTGACAGGTGTTATTGTTTATAACTTCGTTCCTTAATTCGGGAACAAAACCGGGCTGTGGGGTGTCTAATCCCGCAGCCAAAAAAATTGCAATTATAAATTTTTTTTGATTTCTTTGGAGGAAAAATCATGACTTTTTTAGTTAGCCTTTTGGGCTTCTTTTTAATGTTCTCGGAAGGGAATGAACAGATTTCATTCGGTATTTACGACATCGCGAAAAGCTTAACGATTCCGGGCTGGATCGTTATTTTCACGCTTCTCATCGAAGCGGTTTATATGATTGCCGTCGGTATCGAACGCTGGCTGACATACAACAAAGCCAAGCAGCAATCGCGCCAATACGCGCCGAAAGTCGCACAGGCGTTAAAGAACAGCAATATTGATGAAGCTATCAACATCAGCGACAAGCACAAAGATTCGCACCTTGCGATGGTTGTTTCGTCCGGACTGAAAGAATTTCAGGCGCATCAGGGCAACAGCAATATCTCGGCTGATGAAATGGAAGCCTCGAAACGCGCGCTCGAACGTGCCATAGCAGTCAAAACGGCTGAACTCAAACGCGGTTTGTCGGGTCTCGCAACGGTCGGTTCGACGGCTCCGTTCGTCGGTCTGTTCGGAACGGTCGTCGGGATTATCGGTGCATTCCAGGCTTTGAGAACCAACCAGACCGCCGGTATCGGCGCGGTCGGCGGCGCTATCGCGGAAGCTTTGGTCGCCACGGCTTTCGGTATCGCGGTGGCGGTTCCGGCAGTGTGGCTGTTCAATTACTTTACCAACAAAGTGACGAGCTTCAGCGTTGAAATGGAAAACTCCGCTTCGGAATTGGTTGACTATTTCATCAAACAGAGAACTCGTCAACTGAACGGATAATTTATAAAACCTAGAGTTTTACATAAGGGAGAAATTTAGTTATGGGAATGGCAGTCGGGGGAACCGATGAATATAACTCGGAAATTAACGTAACTCCGATGGTGGACGTAATGCTGGTGCTTTTAATCATCTTCATGATCGTTACACCGCTTCTGCAGCAAGGAGTTTCGGTCAATCTGCCGCGTGAGATGAACAGTCCTGACGAAGACCCGGAAATTGCCAAAGATACGGCGGTTATTATCGCAATCCCGGATAATAATAACTTCTATATCGGCAAAAATCCGTATCCTTTGGAAGAACTGGGCGAAAAAATCAAAAACCTAATGAAAGATAAGGCTCCCGATAAGCGAATTGTCTATATCAAGAGCGGCGTCGAAGTTGATTACGGTACGGTAGTGAAAGCTATCGACCAGGTGCGCAAGCAGGATATTGACAAAGTCGGTTTAGTGGCGGATAGAAAGAAGGGAACAAAATCTTCTTCGTAGTAAACCGGACTTAAATTCACAAGATTAGGGAGTAAATAAAAATATGGGAATGTCATCAGGCAGTTCATCAGGTGCAACACCGAACATTAACGTCACGCCGTTGATTGACGTGCTGCTGGTGCTTTTGATTATCTTTATGGTCATCACGCCTTCAAAGCCGAGCCGTTTTGAAGCAAAAGTACCGGCTGAACCGAAAGACGAAGACAAGAATGTTATTTTGAAACCGAACCCGAACACACTCATCGTGTTTATCAATCGTGAAGGCGCGAAGCTGCGCCTTAATCAGGATGATATCGGCGACGTTTCGGATACCGCTCCGCTGACCGCAAGACTGGAAGAAGTCTTCAAAGACCGTGAATCACGCGGCGTTTTGCGCGAAGGCACGAACGAGGTCGAAAAAACAGTCTTCATCAAGGCTCCGAAGTCGGTTAAATACGGCGATGTGGTAAAAGTGATCGACGCCGTTAAATTGGCGGACGCACAGCCTATCGGTTTGCAGATTGATGATTTGGAACAGTAACGTACAATTTAATCAGGCGGAAACGGTTTCCGCCTGATTAACGATAATGGGAGTCGAAAAATGAGATTTTCTCGTTTAGGTATATTAGTTTTAATTGCATTTACAATTTTAACAGGAGCAAGCTGCTCTTATTACAATAGGATTATTGCCCGAAAGAATTTGGTGGACGGGGCAACGGCTTACAAGGAACGAAAGTTTCAGGTGGCTGAACAGCTTTTCCGGAAAACGGTCGAGATCGACCCGAACGCCGAGTCGATGGAAGGCAAAACCGCGCAGCTCTTTTTAGCCAGAACTTTGCACTCGGAATACATCTCGGACCGCAAAAATACGGCGAAAGCGGAAGAAGCCATTCAAGCATACCGGAAGGTATTGGCAACGGACATCAACGACCAGGGTTCTTTTAAAGCGCTCGCCAGTTTGTTGGAAGGGCTTGATAATCATAAAGGCGAGTCCGATAAGCTGATTACCGACCGCGCCGCTAATTCAAGTGTGAATCCTGCCTATCGCGCAGAAGCGTACACATCGCTTGCTGCTCGACAGTATTCCTGCGCAAACGAAATCAGCGACAATGAACCGGTCAAGAAAACCGTCAAGAAAGACGGCAAGGACGTATATCAATATACGAAACCGGAAAACGCGGATGATTTTAATAAGCTGAAAACCTGCGCCGACGAAGGTTTGCGTCTGGTTGACGAATCGCTCAAATTGGAACCGGCTGACGTTCAGCAGACAAAAAATCTTAATTTTAAATCTATGACGCCGGCGGAAATCGACGCGAAGGAAGAAACTCTGAAGATTTTCTCGTCCGCATGGTCGTACAAAGCGAATTTGCTTTATCAGAAAATGCGCATCGCCGAAATGGAAAATAATACGGCTGCCAAGGACGATTTCAAAAAACAGGGCGACGACGCGAGAGCCGTCTTCACCAGCTTGAACGAAACCGAAAAGAACATGGAAGCCGAGAAGGACGCGCGTAAGAAAGCAGAAGAAGAGAAAAAAGATAGCAATAAAAAATAGCTTTTTCTGAATCGGGCTTTTAAGAAAGGTAATACTCAATTAAAATAATGATTGGGTATTGCCTTTTTTGTCCCTTTTATGATTCGTATCGAAGACATTGTTGAAAAGGTCGAACAGAACCGACCGAATTCAGACGTCGAGCTGATTCGGCGGGCGTATATCTTTTCGGCAATGAATCATCGCGGGCAAAAACGCGCCTCGGGCGAACCGTATCTCATACACCCTCTGGAAGTTGCCGATATTCTGGCGGATATGCGGCTCGACGAAGTTTCGGTTTCGACCGGACTGCTGCACGATGTTGTTGAAGATACGCTGGTTGACCTCGATACGATTCGACAGTATTTCGGCGACGAAATCACGCGGCTCGTCGATGGCTTGACGAAAATCGCGCATATTTCCAATCTTTCCAAGGAAAAACAGCAGGCTGAAAACGTTCGCAAGATGGTTTTGGCGATGATTACGGACGTTCGCGTCGTGCTTATAAAGCTTGCCGACCGCCTGCATAATATGCGGACGATGCAGTTTCTAAAACCCGAGAAACGGGCGCGTATTTCGCAGGAAACCCTCGATATTTACGCGCCGATTGCACACCGTCTCGGGATGGGTAAAATGCGCAGCGAGCTTGAAGATTTGTCGTTCCAGAATCTTTACCCGCAGGAATACAAAAAACTCGCGAAAGAAGTCGAAACGCGCCGTCCCGAATTAGAAGCGATTCTCGAAAAAGTCAAGGAAACAATCAAAACCAGGTTAGCGGAAAATGACGTTCTGTTTGTCGAAGTACAAAGCCGGGTTAAGCGTTTATATTCGCTCTGGAAAAAATTAAAGAAGCAGAAAATCACGATTGAGCAGGTTTACGACCTGATAGCCGTGCGCATCATCACGCCGAACGATAAAAAGCTCCCATACATCGCGCTCAGCGTCATACACGACATCTGGACGCCGATTCCCGAGCGCTTTAAGGATTGGATTGCCATTCCGCGCGACAACCTTTACCAATCACTTCACACATCGGTTATCGGCGACGGCGGGCATCCGTTCGAAGTTCAGATACGCACCGAAGAAATGCATCATATCGCCGAAGAAGGCGTCGCGGCACACTGGAAATACAAGGAAAGCAAGCTCGGCAAGCAGGAAGAAGACGAAAGCCTCGACGAGCTGCGCAAAACGGTCGAAAAATTGCTGCTCCCGTTGGTCGAAACGACCGAGCAGAACGAAGATTCCGAAGATTTTATCGAATCCTTAAAGCTCGACCTTTACCCGAAAGACGTTTATGCCTTTACGCCGATGGGCAAAGTTATCCAATTGCAGCGCGGCTCGACGCCCATCGATTTTGCTTACGCGATTCACTCGGAAGTCGGCGATACCTGTACGGGCGCGAAAATCGGCGGGCGAATCGTGCCGCTGAGAACCGAGCTGCAAAACGGCGATGTGGTTGAAATCTTGACGACCGCTAACTCGAAACCGTCGCGCGACTGGCTGAATTACGTCGTGACGGCAAAAGCGCGCAGCCGCATCCGGCACTGGATTGCCGAACAACAGCGCGCCGAATCAATCGAACTCGGGCGCAAATTACTGGAAAAAGAATCCGACAAATTCCGCGTTTCGCCGAAAAAACTGCTTAACAACGAGGAAGAATTAAAACGCATTGCCAACGATTACGGTTTGAGCCGCGCCGAGGATTTGCTGGTTTCCATCGGTTACGGCAAAACGCTGCCGCGAAACGTTTTGATGAAACACTTAGGCGCGGATAAATTTGCCGAGCTTGACCCGGAGAAGAAAAAGGAAACAACTCTGCAAACGGGCTTCAAAGCCGTCAAGCGGCTTATCGGTCTGGGCGAAGACGCGATTATCGTGAAGGGCGTCGATAATCTTCTGACGACGCGCGCACGCTGCTGCAACCCGCTGCGCGGCGAGCCGATTGTCGGTTATATCTCGCTCGGCAAAGGCATCGTCGTGCATAATAAAAACTGCAAAAACGTCAAGCAGTTGATGGTCAACCGCGACCGCATCGTCGAGGTCGAATGGGCGAAATCCGAGAAAGAAGAGATTCAATCCGTGCGGCTCCTGGCGACGACCGAAAACCGCACCGGAATGCTCGCCGGAATCACGAATGCGATTGCCGAAATCAAAACCGGCATTCGCGACGCACGCGCCAACGTCTCGAAGGACGACATCGGCTTAATCGAAGTGACGGTCGAAGTTTTCGATAAAAAACACCTCGATAAAGTCGTCAGCTCGATTGAACAGGTGCCGGGCGTGATTGATGTCGAACGCGTGAATTTTTAGAGAAATTAAGCCGCGGAAAAACCGGGGATTTCGCAGATATTTTAATATTTCCAATCCGCCAAATCCCCGGTTTTTCCGCGGCTCAAAAATTTTTAGCTTTCATTATCAAAAAACCGGTCTTCAAATCTCAAATATCTGCCGTCGTATTTGGAATTCTGCCGCCTTTCTGGTAAAATCAGCGTTTTGTTTGGGAAAACGAAATAGAGGGCAAGATAAACTGTGAAAGAGATAATTTCAACCGAGAACGCCCCGGGCGCGATCGGACCTTATTCGCAAGCGGTCAAAACGAACGGAATGGTTTTTTGTTCGGGGCAAATCCCGATTGATACGGCAACCGGCGAATTTGTTTCAGACGACGTCGCAGAACAGACCGAACAGGTTTTGAAAAATTTGTCGGCGGTGCTGGAAGCGGCGGGAACAAGTTTGAACGATGTCGTGAAAACGACTGTATTTTTAGCGGATATGAGCGATTTTGCGGCGATGAACGAAGTTTACGCGAAATATTTCAGCGAAAACAAACCGGCTCGCGCAACTGTTCAAGCGGCGGGCTTGCCGCGCGGCGCTCGCGTTGAAATCGAGTGCATTGCGGTTGCTTAAGTTTAGAGTTTCGCGTTCGTAGATTAGAGTTGTAAGAACAACTCTGAGCCAAAAGAAAAGCCAAACGTGAAAAAATTCTCACGCTTGGCAACCTTATAAACGAGTTAAATCTCAAAGATTTACGCAGCTTTGACAATTTTGCCGGATTTAATACAGCGAGTGCAAACTTTCTTGCGTGCATTGCCGCCCGTGGGCTGCTGAACGCGGATTGATTGCAGATTCGGATTAAAGCGACGACGTGTTTTGTTGTTAGCATGTGAAACATTGTTTCCGAATTGCGGACCTTTTCCGCAGACATCGCATCGTTTTGCCATAATATTTAAAAGCCTCCAAATAAAATTTTATAATAACGAGGTTAAAAAACCAGAGAGTTTTTGTAAAACTCGAAATTAATGTTTATAACAAAAAGTTTAAGGTTTAGTCAAGCAATGATAAAGATTGTTAATTTTGAAGGAGTAAATTCCATAGTGCGAAAAGCTAATTTTACTATTTTAGGGACTGCATTTTTAGCGGTTACCGTATTTATTTTGAGCGGTTGTCCCGAGGGACCTAAATCGGATTTGAACGAAGCCGCGGCGACCGTCAACGGAAAGGTCATTAAACTCGAAGAAGTCGAGCGCCTCATCAAACAGCAGGCGCAAGGGCAGGAAAATCGTCTGTCGCCGCTCGAACTGGCGCAGGCGCGTCTGCAGGCTCTGCAGGGCTTGATTCAGGACGAAGTTCTGTATCAAAAGGCGGAAAAGGAAAATGTCGTTCCGACCGACGATGAAGTCAAAACCGAATATAATCGTTTGAAAACTTCGAGCGGTAAAACCGAAGAGCAGTTTATAAAAGATTTGCAGGCGGTCAACGAAACCGAAGAATCGCTTCGCGAAAAGGTCAAGAAACAGCTTGCCGTGAAAAAACTGGAAGACAAAATCACCGGCAAGGTCGAACCGCCGAAAGACAGCGAAATCGATGCTTTCTACAATGGCAACAAAGAGGCTTTCGTCAAGAAAAAAGGCGTAAAATTGGCGGCAATCGTCATCGACCCGGCGGATAACGGCGAGGGCGACACCACGAAAACCGAAGCCGATGCGGTGCGCGTCGGAAACGAAATCATTGCGCAGCTCAAACAGGGCGGCGATTTTGCGCAGATTGCCCGCGAAAAAAGCGAAGACCAGAGCCGCGTGCAGGGCGGAGATTTAGGTTACGTTTCCGAAGAGGAAATGAAACAGACGTTTCCGGCAAACGTCGCGGCGACCTTGATGAATCCGGAATTCAAACCGGGACAGATTCTGCCGACGCCGATGCAGGGCAAGTTCTACATCATAAAATTGCAGGAGCGCAGCGACCGCGATGAAAACCTGACGCTCGAAAGTCCCGGAATTCGCCAGCAGGTGACGGATTCGCTGGTTAACGCCCGCAAGCAGCTGCTGGTTCAGGCGTACGCGGCAGTTGCGATGAACGAAGCCAAGATTGTTAATAATCTGGCGCAGAAGGTTGTTGAAAGCCCGAACGATTTGAGTGGCGCGCGCCCGGCAAATGTTGCACCGCTGAATACGAACACAAACGCGGCGACACCGGCAGCGACGCCCGCGAATACGAACACGAACGCGGCGACACCGGCGAACACCAAATCGTCAAATACGGCAGTGCTCGTTAACAAACCGGCGAACACCGCGAAAACGAATACTAATAAATAAAAAGTATTTCGGGTAAAAATTAAAAGGTAAAGGGTAAAACTTTTGAACGAAATTCTCTGGTTTTACCTTTTGCCTTTTATCTTTTACCTTCTACTTATATGCTTTTTCGGCTTTCCGACATCAATAAATCCTACAGCGCGCACGAGGTTTTGCGCGGCGTCACGTTTCAGGTCAACCCGAACGAAAAAATCGGGCTGGTCGGTCGCAACGGCGCGGGCAAAACGACGGTTTTTCGCGTTATTACGGGCGAAGAAACGGCGGATTCGGGCGACGTGATTAAAATCAATAATCTCAAACTCGGATTATTGCAGCAGCACGTCGATTTTTCCGAAAACGAAACCGTTCACACCGCCGCGCTTTCCGCCTTCAAAAGAATCCACGACATCGAAGCCGAAATGCGCCGGCTGGAAACGGAAATGGCGACGAACGCGACGGACGAAATTCTTGAACGCTATGCCGAACTGCAAACTGAGTTCGAGCACGAAGACGGTTTTTCGTATGCCGCCCGCGCCGAATCGATTCTTCTCGGACTCGGGTTTCCGAAAGAAACGTGGCAGCTTGAAACCAAAAATTTATCCGGCGGGCAGAAAAACCGGCTCGGGATGGCGCGGCTTTTACTGGCAAATAACGACGTTTTGCTGTTGGACGAACCGACCAATCATCTGGACGTGCAGGCGGTCGAATGGCTCGAAAATTTTTTGTCGAATTACGATAAATCCTACGTGATTATCAGCCACGACCGCTATTTTCTCGACCGCACGACCAATAAAATCATCGAAATCGAAAACGGCAGAGCTGTTTCCTACAAAGGAAATTACTCGCAGTTCTTAGTCGAACGCGCAGAAAGGCGCGAAATTCAACAGCGGGAATTTGAAAATCAGCAGGCATATATTAAAAACACGGAAGCATTTGTTCGCAAAAATCTTGAAGGACAAAAAACGAAACAGGCGAAATCACGTCGTAATATGCTTCAGAGATTAGAACGCGTCGAAGCTGTTATCGCCGACAAACCGCAAGGGAATTTTAATCTCAGAAAGGTTGAGCGCGCCGGGCAAAACATCTTAACGGTTGAAGATTTAGCGGTTGGCTACGGCGAAAAAGTCCTCGCGCACGGCATAAATTTCACGCTTACGCGGGGCGAAGCTTTGGGCGTTATCGGCGGAAACGGAACAGGGAAAACTACCTTTTTGAAAACCGTTCTCGGAAATATTCGCGAGATTTCGGGCAAAATCATCTGGGGAACGAAAACCGACATCGGTTATTATTCGCAAAATCTGGAAGATTTGGAGCCGCGCAATGAGGTTATACAGGAGCTGCGACGGGTTGCGCCATCGGCGGAAAACGGTGAATTGCGTTCGTTTTTAGCACGGTTTTTGTTTACGGGCGAAGATGTTTTCAAACAGGTCGGCGATTTATCGGGCGGCGAAAAGGGACGGCTCGCGCTGGCGAAATTGATTTATTCAAACAAAAACGTGCTCGTGCTTGACGAACCGACCAACCATCTCGACATTCCTTCGCGCGAAGCGCTCGAAGACGCGCTCGACGCTTATCAGGGAACGATTATCACGGTCAGCCACGACCGCTTTTTTCTCGACAAAATCGCGACCCAGATTTTTTCGTTCGAACCGGACGGGACAGTTGAAATCTACGACGGAAATTACTCGGAGTTTCACGAGTGGATTTTGCGAAGCCGGGAAGGTGAAAAAAAAAGAAAGGGAGAAAGCGCAAACGAGCCGCCAGCGGCGAATAGTGAATCTTTTCCGAAGACCGAAGACCAAAAACCGAAGACCGATAATTTAAGCAAAAATCAGCGCCAGCGAATCGAAAACCGGATAAAGGAAATCGAAGCGGAAATTTCCCGGCAGGAAGAAGAAGCGGCAAATTTATCGTTCCGGATGAGCGTCCCGGAAATCGCCGCCAATCACGCCAGGCTTCAGGAAATAACCGACCTGTTTCAGAAAACCGATAAGCGAATCCACGCGCTCTATGAAGAGTGGGAACGGCTGACGGAAGAAATCAGCGGATAGATTTTACGTGGTCGATTTGAAGCCGTAGAAATGCATCAGAAAAGTCTGTAAATATGGCAGAAATTGAAGAAAGCGAATAAACTGGACGGCGAAACCGCAAACAAGTCGGAAGAAGTGGCTCAAAAAATTACGAAAATTAGCTCCTGAATCATTTCGCGCGGCGTGAAATCAGGCGTTTCGGCGTGCGTGAAACCGTCTGGTATGCAGCGACGCGTTTGGAAAGCGTGTTGCGGTGAATGCCGAGCGCTTGCGCCGTCTGCGAAAGATGCTCGCTGTTGCGCTCCAGGGCTTTCTGAATATAAAGCTTTTCAAATTCCGACATCGCTTCGTTGAGCATAATTCGCCCGTCGAGCATCTCGTCAATAAGAAGTTCCATCTGCGTTCTAAGCTGCATATTGTTCAATTACGAATTACGAATTTCAAATTACGAATAATTGCCCGGGTTTTTAATTCGTAATTCGTAATTTTTAATTCGTAATTCTTAGAGTTCTTTTCCTGTAAGTAATTTATAAGCCGCCAGATAACGATTCCGGGTGGCTTCGACGATTTCGTTTGGTAAAACAGGTGCGGGTGGTTGTTTGTTCCAATCCAATGTTTCAAGATATTCGCGCAGGAATTGTTTGTCAAACGACGGCTGCGCTTTGCCGGGGGTATAGGTTTCAGCCGACCAGAAACGCGATGAATCGGGGGTGAGAACTTCGTCAACCAGCAGAATACTGCCGTTTTCGTCCAGCCCGAATTCAAATTTCGTGTCGGCGATAATGATGCCTTTCGAGCGCGCGTAATCGCTCGCCGCCCGATAAATATTCAGCGAAAGGGATTTTAATTTTTCAGCCGTTTCAGCGCCTAAAATTTCGGCGAACTCGGCTTCCGGTATATTTTCGTCGTGTCCGGTCGCCGCTTTTGTCGCGGGCGTAAAAAGCGGTTCGGGAAGCCGGTCGCACTGTCGCAAATCTGCGGGTAATTTATGACCGCAGATTTCGCCGGTCGCTTTGTAATCCTTCCAGCCCGAACCTTCGAGAAAACCGCGTACGACGCATTCGACCGGAAAAACTTTCGTTCTTTTAACGAGTGTTGAGCGCCCGTGAAGCTCCTCGTGGCGGCGAACGATTTCGGGCATTTTTTCAAAATCGGTGGTAATTAGATGGTTTTCCGTGACGTTCGCCAGATGCTCGAACCAGAAGACGGACAGCGCGGTCAGAATCGCGCCCTTATCGGGAATCGGCGTCGGCATCACGCAGTCGAACGCTGAAATCCGGTCGGTCGCCACCAGCAGAAGCTCGCGCCCGCCGATTTCGTACACATCGCGCACTTTGCCGCGATGAAGAAGATTCAAACCCTGAATGCTGGTTTCCGAAACTATTTTGCCTGCAGCCGACATTGTTTTAAGTTTAAATGGAAAGAATGTTTTGAACAAACTTACTGTATTAGGAAAGTCGAAATATGTAAAGTTTTCAAAATGGAAAAAGCCGCGGTGTGATAAAAAAGTTAAAATTTTTAAACGCGGTTAAAAAATAGATGACAATATCAAAAAAAAATTGCATAATAATTTCGGCGTATTTCATAGAAACGAAATGTGCTTTCCTGTTCGGCACGCCGTCCCGCCTTTACAATAAATTTCTAAAACTAGTTAAGACCATGAACTTTCAAAATAGAACTACCTTCATATTTCGCCAATCTGCAACCAGAATTACGGGTTTATTTTTACTCTTTTTATTCACCGCGCGGCGCGTTTTCTCCCAGACGCAAACCCGAATGCCGCCCGCGCAGCAACAGCCTGCCGAAGATTATATGTGGTGGTATTTATCGCTATTTGCGCTTGTGCTGGCGCTCGCCGGTGCTGTCGTCTGGATGCTGAAAACCAGAAAGGCGGAAAAGGAAGCGGCTGCCAAGATTTCAAAAAAAGAAAAATTGATGTCAGACGACAATGCCTGGGATAATCATTCTTTTGATGCCGACCGGGAATTGGAATGGTTTCGGCGTCATAAAAAATCCATCAGCAAATCCGGGGCGAAATCGGGCAAGAGAAATCTCGCTGAAAGCTTGCCGAAAACCGGACAGATTTTTAATCGTAACGACTCTTCGGATGACCTTTCCTCCGAAGAATTCAAGGAAAAACTCGAAAATCTGCAAGTTACGCAGTTTCCGGTTTTCAAATTCCAGAAGCTCGAATTAGCGCGTCCATTCACGCCGCTCACCATCTCGAACGACGACGCGCTGATGAGCGCGATTGAACAGACGCATGACGAATTTGAGGAAGACGAAGAAGTTCGCGATTTAGCCGTGCGGATTCTCGCGCGCTTCAAAACGCGAAATTCCATCGAGGCTTTATCGCAGGTCGCGCTCTATGATTTGTCGTCAAATCTGCGCTCGAAAGCCATCGCGATTTTAACGGAATTCGATCACGAATCGGTCTTCGAGACGGTTCTGCTGGCGTGCGCCGACCCGACGCGCGAAGTCCGTGCGGCGGCGGCGCGCGGTCTTTTTCGCCTGAGCTTCGACCGTGCCGACGCCTGGCGGCGAATTGCCGAGACCGGCGACGAGTTTCGGATGCGGCAGGCGGTGCTCGCGGCAAAAGAAGCCGATTTGGTGAAGCGCTCGTTTGACCGGCTCGTTCATCAAGACCGGAAAATCACGTACGAAGCCGTGGCGCTTCTCTCGCTGATGATTCAGACAGGCGAAACCGAAGCAATCTTTAAGTCAATCGAAAATCACAATGACAGCAACGTCAAGCTCGCGCTGCTGCACGTCGTCGAATTGACGAAAAACGAGGAAACGCTTTCCAATCTCTACGAATTGCTCGAAAAATCGGGCATTACCAAAGAATTGCGGGACCGGGTTGACCAGGTGATTCAGAGTTTTGAAATGATTCCTGCGTGAAACTAAAATTCACGAATGACAAACGGGCGGCTGACGAAGTAAAATAAAAGAAAAACTTTGTCAGCCGTTTTTGTTTTAAAATGCAGTTCAAACTCGTATCCGAAAATCAGCCGAAAGGCGACCAGCCCGAAGCCATCGAGCAGATGGTAAACGGGCTCAATGAAGGCGTCAAAAATCAGGTTTTGCTGGGAATCACCGGCTCGGGAAAGACTTTTTCGATAGCGAATGTCATCGAAAAAGTTCAGCGCCCGGCGATTGTACTGGCGCACAACAAAACGCTCGCGGCGCAGCTTTATCAGGAATTTAAAACTTTTTTTCCCGAAAACGCGGTCGAGTATTTTGTTTCCTATTACGATTATTACCAGCCGGAGGCTTACGTTCCGGCGTCCGACCTGTACATCGAAAAGGAAGCGACGATAAACGAGGAAATCGACCGCTTGCGGCTTTCGGCGACGCGCGCTTTGTTCGAGCGCCGCGACGTGATTGTTGTCGCCTCAGTTTCCTGCATTTACGGTCTCGGCGACCCGGACGCGTATTACGGAATGCTGGTTTTTCTCGAACCGGGTCAACAGATGAAGCGCGAAGAACTGCTGCAAAAACTTGTCGAATTGCAGTACGAGCGCTCGAACATCGAGTTTGAGCGCGGAAATTTTCGCGTCCGCGGCGACGTGGTGGAAATTTATCCGTCGTACCAGGACGAAGCCTACCGCATCGAGTTCTGGGGCGATGAAATCGACGGGATTTACACGATTGACCCGCTTTTGGGCGAGGTCAAAAAGAAACACGACAGCCGCTTGCCGATTTATCCGAAAACGCACTATGTAATGTCGAAACCGACTGTCAAACGCGCGATTAAAACCATCAGGGAAGAGCTCGACTGGTGGGAAGAAGAACTTATCAAGCAGGGCAAAATCGTCGAATCGCAGCGCCTTCACCAGCGCACGATGTATGACCTCGAAATGATTAAAGAAATGGGATTTTGCCGCGGCATCGAAAATTATTCGCGGCATCTGACCGGCAAAGCGCCGGGCGAGCCGCCGCCGACGCTGCTGCATTATCTGCCGAAAGATTCCATCATTGTAATCGACGAATCGCACCAGACGGTTCCGCAATTAGGCGCGATGTACAAAGGCGACCGCTCGCGCAAGGGGACGCTTGTCGAATACGGTTTCCGGCTGCCGAGCGCGATGGATAACCGCCCGCTTTCCTTTGAAGAATTCGAAGCGCGGCGCGGGCAGACGATTTTCGTTTCCGCGACGCCCGGAAATTTTGAACTCGAACAAAGCGGCGGCGAAGTTATCGAGCAGATTATTCGCCCGACCGGACTGCTCGACCCGATTGTCGAAGTCCGCCCGGTGCGCGGGCAGATTGATGACCTTTTGAACGAAGTCCGCACGCGAACCGAGCGCAACGAGCGCGTGCTGGTGACGACGCTGACCAAGAAGATGTCGGAAAGTTTGAGCGAGTATTTTTCCGAAGTCGGCGTGAAGGTCAATTATCTACATTCGGACATCGAAACGCTCGAAAGAATCCGTGTTCTGCGCGATTTGCGGCGCGGCGAATTCGACGTTCTGGTCGGCATCAATCTTCTGCGCGAAGGGCTGGATTTGCCGGAAGTTTCG
>DASWRC010000246.1:0-38385 GCA_036403375.1 Pyrinomonadaceae bacterium | reverse complement strand
CCATCGAAGTTTCTCCTGCGGATGCCCGCAACTCAAATATTTGCGTCGTAATTGTTCATTCGTTAAATGATTCTCTAAAGTTATTGGTTTGGACATATTCTCTTATACATCCTCCTTACTTATTAATGCAACTTGGTATTATTTATTTTTATTACGGGGAAGCTCTATTAAATATTTAATTGAGGACAACTTTCAGAAAAAATATGAACAGCTCCCAAAATTTCGTAAATACATTATCGGAAGCCCATGCGGCGGAGTCAACAGGACAATACGAAAAAGCCTTTCAATGTCTTGCGCCCTTCTGGGACGGTTATTCGCAATTTCCGAGCGCCATCGGGATTACAGATGCCGAATCAGCCGAGCTTTTCCTGCGTTTCGGCTGTCTTGTCGGCTTTCTCGGAAATTCCCAGAAAATCTCGAACTCGCAGGAAATTTCTAAAAACCTTTTGTCGCAAGCCCGCCGAAAATTCATTTCGCTCGCCGATTTTGAAAAAACCGCCGAATGCGAAAATTATCTGGCGATGGCTTACCAGCGAACCGGCGAGCTGACGGAAGCCTTTGACTGGCTTAACGAATCCTTATCGCGAAATTTGCCCGAAAATCATCCGGTGCGCATAAATTCTTACATCGTCGAAACGGTTCTTGAACTCGAAGGCGGAAAATACGAAAAGGTTCTGCGGCGCTGTGCAGAATTAGAGACGATTTTTGAGAAACATGCTTCCGCTTTGGCTCACGGCTCTTTTTACAACAATTTAGCGCTTGCGCATAAAAACATCGGCAATGCCGGCAAAGCGCTCAAACACCTGCGAGAAGCGCGCGATTATTTCCAGAAAGCTAATCATAAAAGTTACTGCGGCGCGACAGAAAACAATTTGGCACAGCTTCTGCATAAACTCGGACATTATAATGAGGCGCACGTTTGCGCCCAAAATGCGAAAAAGATTTTCGAGCAAATCGGCGACCGGATGCGTGAAGGTTACAGCTTGGAAACGCGCGCGCAGATATTTGCGGCAGAAGGCAAACTCGACAAGGCTCTAAAATTCGTCAACGAGGCGGTCGAGCTACTCGAAGGCGGCGAAAGCTACCGGAATCTGGTTGAATCCTACCGCACGAAAGTGAAAATTCTGCTGGCGCTGAACCGGCTGGCGGAAGCCTTAACCGTTATGATTGCCGCGCATAATATCGCCGCGCTCTATATTTCGCCCGAACTGTCGCGTGAGATTATCGAGGGCGTTGCCGCGATGCTTCAGGAAAAACAGTAATCTTTTGAATTCAATAATTTTGCAGCGAATTCTGATAACTTTCAAAATTCCGCCGCGCTTCTTCCATTGAATCGCCGCCGAATTTTTCGCGCAAACTGTTTGCAAGCACAATCGCCAGCATCGCTTCGCCGATAACGCCCGCCGCCGGAACCGCCGTAATATCGGAACGCTCGAACGCCGCTAATTCTTCCTGTTTCGTCTCGATGTCAACCGAATGCAAAGCTTTACGAAGCGTCGAAATCGGCTTCAGATAACCGCGCACGCGCAGTTCTTCGCCGTTTGTGATGCCGCCTTCGAGTCCGCCGGCGCGATTGGTCGGGCGGCGAAAATTTCCGGCGTCAAAATAAATCTCGTCGTGAACTTCCGAGCCGAAACGTCCCGCATTGGCGACGCCTTCGCCGAGCTCGACCGCTTTGACCGCCTGAATCGACACAAATGCCTGCGCGATTCGCCCGTCCAGCTTTTCCGCCCACGAAGTATGCGAACCTAACCCGACAGGAACGTTTTTCGCCACGACTTCAAAAATCCCGCCGAGCGTGTCGCCGTTGTCTTTCGCTTCGTCGATATGCGCAATCATCGCTTTTTCGGTCTCTTTATCCGCACAATTGAGCGGCGCGCTCGGTTCGATTCCGCAGATTTCTTCCCACGTTTTCTGTAGGGGTGTTTCCGGCACTCTGCCGAGCTTGATAACGTGACTCTTGATTTCGATGCCGAAATTTTCCAAAAACTGTCGGGCGAGAGCGCCGCACGCGACCCGCGCCGCCGTTTCGCGCGCCGAGGCGCGTTCGAGGATGTCGCGAAGGTCGCGCGCGCCGAATTTCTGCCCGCCCGCCAAGTCAGCGTGTCCGGGACGCGGGCGCGATACGACACGCGGGTTTTTCGGCTGAGCTTCGATTTTTTCCGACGACATTATTTCGGTCCAATGCACGAAATCGCGATTTTCGATAAGCAAAGTAATCGGCGAACCTAAAGTTTTGCCGTGCCGCACGCCGGATAAAAACTCAACGCGGTCGGTTTCAATCTTCATTCTTCCGCCGCGCCCGTAGCCCTGCTGGCGGCGCCAAAGCTCATGATTGATTTTTTCGACGTCGATTTCTAACCCCGCCGGCAAGCCTTCGACGATGGCGACCAGCGCTTTGCCGTGCGACTCACCGGCGGTTGTAAATTTAAAGTTCATAAATTAAAGTTCCGGTTTTCCGAGTTTCAAGTTCGAGGTTAAATCAATCCGACCTTAAACTCGAAACCCGAAGCTTGGAACGCCTTTGTAAAATCGGTCTGATGATGATTAGAAAAACGCTCAGCAATACCAAAATTCCGCCAAGCAGCGTGTTTATATCGAGTTTTTCGCCAAAAAATGAGCCGACAAAAATCGCGACCAGCGGGGTCACAAACGAAATCATCATCGCACGCGTCACGTCAATTTTAGTCAAAAGCCAGTAATAAAGCCAAAATGCGACGATCGAGCCGGCAACCGCAAGGTAAAAAACGCAAATAACCGCAAGCCGCGTCCAGCGAAAATTAAGCGGATTCCCTTCCGTCGAAAGCCCGACCAGCCAGAGCGGAATCTGTCCGACGAGCATCTGCCCGAAAACAAGACTTGCCGGATTTATGCCGGCGCCTTTCGCTTTTGTCAGAACGCTTGCGTAAGCCGCGCCGAACGCGCCGGCGACGACCGCCAGGCTTCCGAGAAAAGCCATCTGACCGTTCAAAGACAACTGCTCGCGAAAAATCACGGCGACGCCCGACAGCCCGAGCAGCAGCGAAAATATTTTCAAGCCCGTGATTTGTTCCCCGACGTAAATCCGCGCCAGAACAAGTCCGAAAGCCGGAATCGTCGCCTGCAAAACCGCCGCCAGACCCGAGGTGATATGCTGTTCGCCCCAAAAGAGTAGCCCGTAGTTAAAGAAAAACTGCAAAAGCCCGGTAATGAGAATTATCAGCCAAATTTTTCCGCCCTTCGGGAATTCGATTTTCTGAATGAAAAGAATTGGCAGGAGAATCAGACAAGCGACCGTAAACCGCAGCGCCGCAAAACTGACGGGCGGCAAATCGGCAAGCCCGAGCTTGATGAAAATCCAGGTCGTTCCCCAAACGATACAAAGCAGCAGCCAGACGAGAAGCGGTTTCATATAGTGGTCAGTGGTCGGCGGTCAGTGGTCGGAAAAGACAATTACTGTCCGCTGACCACTGACCGCCGACCACTGATGAAATCATCTAATTTTTCTCGTAAAAACTCAAATTCGTCTCGCCCTGCTTCAAAATTCGCCAGCGGCGAAGGTCGCCGACGGCATCGGGCATGATGTTTTTAGAGTGGTGCTCAACGATAAAAATGCCGTCCGGGTTCAGAAGTTTTATTTCTTCGTCGGCAATCAGACGAATCACCTTCATATAATCATCGGCGTATGGCGGGTCGAAAAAAACAATATCCCAGCCTCCCGAATTTTCCCCGAGGCGGCGCAGAAAATCGTCCGCCGAGCTTTGAAAAACCTCGGTTTGCTCTTCGGGGATTTCAAGTAGGTCGAGATTTTCTTCGATAAGCGCGCAGGCGCGACGCGATTTATCGACAAAAGTCGCAAACTGTGCGTCGCGTGAAAGTGCTTCGATGCCGATGGCACCCGTCCCGGCGCACAAATCGAGAAAGCGTGTAGCGTTATCTATTTTTGTCTGGAGAACATTAAACAGAGTTTCGCGCAGACGGTCTGAGGTCGGACGCGTTTTATTGCCGGACGGACTTTTGAGAACACGCCCGCGATACGTGCCGGAAATGATTCGCATGTTTTTCGGTGGTTAGTGGTCGGTGGTCAGTGGTCGGATTTTTTCTGACAACTGACCACCGACCACTAACCACTTCAATTACTTGCGTTCGTAAAAGCTCAGTGTCGTTTCGCCCTGCACAACGACGCGAAAGCGTTTCATAACGCCGATTTTTTCGGGAAAGAACATTTCTGAGTGATGTTCGATAACCAAAACTCCGCCCGGCGTAACGGTCGCTCCGCGACTGAAGTACTTCATGGCTTCATCGTAACTTGAATCATACGGCGGGTCGAAATAAACCACGTCCCAGAAGCGACGGCGTTTCCACATTTTTTTCAGGAACGGGACGGCTTCCATCTCGCAAACTTCGCCGTGTCCTTCTTTGATGCCGCAGATTGTCAAATTCTTTTTGATATAGGTGCACATCTTGGCGGAGCGCTCGACGAAGGTCGAGATTATCGCGCCGCGCGAAATGGCTTCGATGCCGACGGTTCCGCCGCCGGCGCAGATGTCCAGAAATCTTTTAGCGCGAATGCGGCGGTAAAGAATTTTGAAAGCGACTTCACGAATCCGGCGCGCTGTCGGGCGCACTTTCGGTGAAACCGTGCTTTGCAAATATTTCCCTTTATGCTTGCCGTCGGTCACCTGCATATCCGAAACAATTCGAATATTGTTTTCTTTCTTCCACGGCTGAAAATTTTTACCTTTCGGGTTAAAGTTCTTTTTCGGTTGAAATTTATCGTTTCTGGAAAAAAACTTCCCGCCGCCGGGTTTGCTGAATCTTCCTTCGCCGCGCGGCTGAAAGCCGTCCGGTTTTTGAAATTTCCCTTCACCACGCGGTTGAAAGTTTCGGTCTCGATTTTGATATTTTCCGTATCCAAATGATTTTTCACCTTCCTTGCGAAAATTTTTGTTACGGTTCAAAGTATTCGGAGCGTTTGTTGGTTGTCGTCGGTTTTCCATTTTTATTACGTTTCCTTCAATTTAGAATGAGTTTTTAGACCCTTTTGGAGCCAAAACTGCCCCCTTGAATGGTTTACACGTTTTTTTTTCAAATGTGCAAATTGTTGCTTTCAGATGTCTGCGAGCAAATCCGTTTTTTTTATTTAATTTATCCCAATGAAAAAATCGTTTTCTACAAAAAATTCTTATACGCCAGAAGTCTTATCTAAAACTATACCCTCATTTAGCGAAAAAACACAATATTTAAATTGTTAAATTTTCAGATTGTTTGTCCTAAAACAGTCCACTCTTTACCCGATTCCCGCCAGCCGGAATCGCGCGTCGGCGCGTGCCATTTCGATAAGTCCTGATGTTTCCTGCGTCAGACGCTTTTCGGTCAGGTAAAATTCGGCTTCGTGGCGCGCCGTTTCAAGAATTTCCAAATCGCGAATAATATTACCGATTTTGAACGTCTGGACGCCGGATTGCCGGGTTCCGAGGATTTCGCCCTGACCGCGAATTTCCAAATCTTTTTCGGCGATGCGAAAACCGTCCGTCGTTTCTTCCATAATCCCGAGCCGCTCACGCGCGACGGCAGTTTTTTTATCGCCCGTCAGCAGCACGCAGAAGCTCTGTTCGGCACCGCGCCCGACGCGCCCGCGAAGCTGATGAAGCTGCGACAAACCGAAACGCTCGGCGTGCTCGATTATCATCAAGCTCGCGTTCGGCACGTCGACTCCGACCTCAATAACGGTCGTCGAAACCAGGATGTTTAAATTTCCCGCGATAAATTCCTGCATTATGGCTTCTTTCTCTGACGGCTTCATTTTGCCGTGCAGCAGTCCGACCCGAAAATGCGGAAAAACCTTATCGCGCAACTCCTCAAACATCTTAGTCGCGGCTTTTAAATCGATTTTTTCTGATTCTTCAATCAAAGGATACACCACATAGACCTGTCTGCCAAGATTTATTTCGCGCTCGATGCCTTTATAAACTCCGTCGCGTCTATCTTCGCCGACGACCACAGTCTTTACCGGCGTGCGCCCGGGCGGCAGCTCGTCAATCACCGAAACATCCAGATCGCCGTAGACCGTCATTGCAAGCGAGCGCGGAATCGGCGTCGCGGTCATCACCAGAATGTCCGGATTATAACCGCGCGCACGCAATTCGGCGCGCTGCAAAACGCCGAAACGATGCTGTTCGTCAACGACCGCTAACCCGAGTTTTTCAAACTCGACCGCGTCTTGAATAATCGCGTGCGTGCCGATGATGGCGTGGATTTCGCCGTCCGAAATCATTTTTTGCACCTTTCGTTTTTCCGCCGCTTTCAAACTTCCCGTCAGCAAATCGACCTTATACGGCGTTTCGTCGAATAATTTCTTAGCGTTACGTGCGTGCTGCTCGGCTAAAATTTCGGTTGGCGCCATGAGCGCCGTTTGATAACCGTTTTCCATCGCCGCAAACATCGCTAAAAAAGCGACTATCGTCTTGCCGCTGCCGACATCGCCCTGCACCAGCCGGTTCATCGGCGCGTTCGACCGCATATCGTCAAAAATACGGTCAATCACGCGCTGCTGCGCGCTTGTCAGCGTAAAAGGCAAAAGCGCTTCGATGCGGTCGAAGGTTTTCGGGCTGATTTCGATAACCGTTCCTTTCGGCTCTTTCGTCCGCTCGCCGCGCTTTAACTGCAAAGCAAACGAAACCCAGAAAAACTCTTCAAAAATCAGCCGCAGGTGCCCGCGACTGCGCGCCGACGCGTATTCGCTGATTAAAGCGTCCTCGGGCGGAAAATGAATTTCACGAATTGCCTGCACGCGCGAAACGAGTTTTTGCCGCTCGATTAAATCTTTCGGCAATTTGTCCTGAACCGACGATTTATCGAGATTTTCGAGCACGGAAAAGATAATCTCCCGTAAGCGTTTCGTCTGAAATTGCCCGAGCTTTCGATAAACCGGCACGTGCCGACCGCTGTGAATCATCGCAAATTCGGGGTTATCGGTGTCTTCTAAAAAGTCGTCGTCGGTTGTCGGCTGCCCGTTGTCGGCTGGTTCATCGGGCGGAAGATTTTTTAACAAGCCGAATGCGTCGATGTCTTCCAAATTCGGCAAAATTTCAAGCTCGTCCGGCTTATTCAGACGCAGCGAAAACGTGTTGCGGCGACCGTCCCATTCCCATCTGCCGTAGGCGACGAAACGCGTGCCGCGCGCAAACCGCGACTGGTAATAATTGATGACCCGATGCGCGGTTCTGCCCGAGACAAACCACCAGACGACGACCGGCTTGCGTGTTCGGTCGGCGTCGCCCGCGGTGATTTCAAAAATGTAAAGCGGCGGCGCTTTCGGACCGCGATTTTTGCCGACCTTGAAGCCGCCCGAAACGCGCACGTAAAGCTCGACCGAGGCTTCCGTATCGGCAACCAACTGGTCAATCGGGATAAAATTCGAGCGGTCTTCGTAGCGCATCGGGAAATAATTTAATAAATCCTCGACCGTCGCTTCCGCCAAATCGTTCTTGTAGGCAAATCCGGCAACCGCCATCGCCAATTTACGCGACATCGCGGCTGATAAATTGGTAATATCGAATTTATGAAGCTCTATTAAGGGCGTCGTCAGGGAAATTTTCATTTGTTTGAGATTTTAACACAAAAACCGACCGTCAAAACCCTTTGGCGGTTTAATTTTTGCCGACTTCCCGGCTTCGAAAAGTCTTTCCATAAAAACACTTTTAAGCTAAAATCAAACAGGCTTCAGTAAAAACGTTCAAACAGTAAAATCTAAAACACTTGCGGCAAAAATATGGCAGAAACCGACGATAAAATTGCGCACCTTCAAACGCGACTGGAAAATCTCGTCAAAACCCAAATTAGTTTTCAGCAGGAAATAAGCCGGATTCGTTATGAATTGAACGTCCTGCACGAACTTCAGCAAAACCCTTCGCCCGAAACGGCAGTCAAAACGCCGTCCAAAGAATACGTTCCGCCGCCGCGAATTAATCAGCCGACCGATCGAGAGGCAAATCAACAAACCGCGGAGCCGCCCGAATCTCCGCATTCCGATTCTTCGAACGGGCAGCAGAAGCCTTTTGAAAATACCGTCCGACCTTTTCCGGTTCCGCCAAAAGCAAAGTCTGAAATCGAAAAATTTATCGGCGAAAATCTGATCAGCAAAATCGGTATCGTCGTGCTCGTTATCGGCGTCGGCATCGGCGCGAAATATGCGATTGACAACAACCTTATCAGTCCTTTGATGCGCATTGTTTTAGGCTATGTTTTCGGCATCGGGCTGCTCGGGTTTGCCGTCAGGTTAAAAGCGAAATACCTTAACTTCAGCGCGGTTCTCTTAAGCGGCGCGATGGCGATAATGTATTTCATCACCTATTTTGCGTACAGCCTTTACGGACTTTTTTCGCAAACGACCGCGTTTCTGCTGATGACGGTTTTCACGATTTTTACGGTCGTTTCCGCCATTCAGTACAGCCGTCAAATCATCGCGCATCTCGGGCTCGTCGGTGCTTACGCGGTACCGTTTCTCTTAAGCGACAATTCGGGAAATTATGCTTTTCTGTTTGCGTATATTGCGATTATCAACGGCGGAATCCTGGCGATTTCGCTCAAAAAATACTGGAAGCCGCTTTTTTACACGTCGTTTTGTTTCACGTGGGTAATTTTTTACGGCTGGTATCTGACGAAATACAGCGGCGACGCGCATTTCGCGCTCGCGCTTCTATTTTTAACGATTTATTTTCTCACTTTTTACCTGACTTTTATCGGTTATAAAGTCGTGCGGGACGAAAATCTAGCGCTTGAAAACGTGTCGCTTATTTTATCGAACTCGTTTATTTTTTACGGCGTCGGTTATTCGATTCTCGACAATCGCGCCGGATTTGAAAATTATCTCGGACTTTTCACAATCGCGAACGCCGCGATTCATTTCGCTTTCGCCGTCACCGTCCGCCGCCTGAAGCTTTTTCCGAACGATTTGGTTTACCTGCTGACGGCGCTGGTTATCACATTCGCGACCATTTCGGTTCCCGTTCAGCTCGACGGTAATTACGTGACGCTGATCTGGACAACGGAAGCCGCCGTTTTGTTCTGGATCGGGCGGACGAAACAAATCCCGCTTTTTGAATATTTTTCTCTGCCGCTGATGGGGCTTGCCGCTTACAGCCTGTTGCAGGATTGGTTTTTGATTTCCGAAGCGCGCGATTTCGATAAATTCGCCGCGCCGCTCGCCCCGTTTTATAACGGATTTTTTTTCACATGGCTGTTGTTTGCCGCCGCGTTCGGTTTTATTTTTTATGTCAACAAAGACGAGCGATTCGAAACGGCGCTCGACGAAGCCGCGCGAAAACCTTTCGGCTATTTGCTGGCAGCCGTCGCGCTCGGCGCTTTGTACAACAGTTTCCGTATGGAAATCGCCAATTATTTTCACTATTTGACGATTAAAACCGCGATTCCGCAGTCGCTCGAACAATCGGCGATGAAAATTACCGACTACGACCTCGACCTTTTCAGCGCCGTCTGGCAGATAAATTACACGATGCTTTTTCTCACGCTCCTGTCTTTTATCAATTTCAAAAAATTCCGCAGCACGGCGCTCGCTTATGCCAATCTTGTCTTAAATGCCCTTGTGTTGTTTACTTTTGTGACGGTCGGATTGTATCTGCTGTCCGAGCTGCGCGAAAGCTTTCTGCTCGTTTCGGAGCCGCAGTATTTTGCCCGCAGCTCGTTTCACATTCTTGTCAGATATATTTCCTACGCGTTCTGTGCCGCACTGCTTTTTGCCTGTTATCGATACACGAAGCAGAAATTTTTGCTTGAAACGGTTTCGCCGGACACATTAAGTCCGGCGTTCGATTTCGTTTTTTACGTTTCGCTTTTATTTGTCGCGAGCAGCGAACTGATAAACCTGATGGACATTTTCGATTATCGCGATTCTTACAAGCTGGGCTTGAGCATTTTGTGGGGAATTTACGCGCTCCTGCTGATTGTGCTGGGAATTTACTATCACAAAAAACACTTGCGAATCGGCGCGATTGCGCTTTTCGGACTGACGCTTTTCAAGCTTTTCTTTTACGACATCGCCAATCTCGACACGATTTCCAAAACGATTGTCTTCGTTTCTTTAGGCATCCTGATGTTGATTGTTTCGTTTCTCTACAACAAATACAAAGCGCTTATTTTTGAAGTCTCGGAGTGATTTAAGGCAAAGGCGCAAAGGATTTTTTAAATTTACTTTAAAATCCTTTGCGCCTTTGCCTTAAATTTTTCTTTTCTTATTCAGGCAAAAGATTTCCGGCGAACGAGCCGATTTTATCGACGAATTCGTCCGAGTTTTCGTCCATCACGAGGGAAAGGCGCGCGATTTCGGCGACAATTGCCGAGCCGACCACCGCCGCGTCCGCGTATTTCCACGTTGCCGAAACCTGACTCGAACTTGAGATGCCGAAGCCGACGGCAACCGGTAAATCGGTAAATTTTCTTATCCTTTCAACCAGATTTTCGGCGTCGGAACTCAATGCGCTGCGTGCGCCCGTGACACCGGCGCGCGAAACCGCGTACACGAAACCACTCGCCTGCGCGCAGATTTTTTTCAGGCGTTCGTCAACCGAAGTCGGCGCGGCGAGCATTATCAAAGCCAAATCTTTCGCGGCGAGAATCGAGCGAAACTCTTCCGCTTCTTCGGGCACTAAATCCGTTACCAAAATTCCGTCAATTCCCGATTGCACCGCTTTTTCGGCAAATTTTTCCAAACCGAACTGCAGAACCGGGTTGAAATAGGTGAACAAAATAATCGGAACTTCGCAATTTTCGCGTCTGATTTCGGCAACGACGTTGAGAATCGCTTCGACCGAAATCGGATTTTTCAATGCGCGCTCGGCGGCTGCCTGAATCGTTACGCCGTCGGCAACCGGGTCGCTGAACGGCACGCCGAGCTCGATAACGCTCGCGCCGCGCCGCGCAAATTCCAGAATTAAATCTTTTGAGACGCGCAAGTTAGGGTCGCCGGCGACGATAAACGGAATAAAACCGCCGCGATTTTCCGCTTTTAACCGTTCGAATTTTTCCGTGATTCTATTTGGCATAATTTGATTTCGGTAAAAGTTAATATTTAACCACGACTTTCCTGTAAATGCCACAAAACCGGAATTTCAGACAGTTGTTGAGTTTAACTTTGCGCGTCAGCGGCTTTTCGGGTGAAAAAGTTTCCCGAAAAGCCGCTGGAGTTCAAAATGCAGACCGGAAAAGTGCACAAAAACACAACATTATTTGTATCAAAAACATACGATATTATTTAAAATATATTGAAAATCCCGTCTGGCATCCGAGTTGCAGTTCTATTTTCTCGTAAAAGGCAAAAAATCATATTTTGCGATAAAAAAATTTATAGAGAGGAGAGTTTGGAAAAATGAGAAAATTTATATGGGCAATCGTGGTGGCGACATTGATTATCGGACTCGTGCCGGCAATGCTGCCCATCGAAGCATCGGCTCAAAGCTATTATGTCAGAAAAGTCAGAACCCGCAGCGGACGCATTCGTTATGTGCGCGTGGCGAAACCGAGTTATTATCGACGCCATCGTAATCGCGTCAATATGGCAATCGGCACGGGCGGCGGCGCTCTGCTCGGCGGTTTAATCGGCGGCGGTCGCGGCGCGCTTATCGGTGCCGGTGTCGGCGCGGGCAGCTCGGCGCTTTATACATACAAGCTGAACAAAAAACGCAGAAAATACAAAAAAATTCGCCGCTACTAGAGCGAATCTGAAAGTTCTCCCAAATACAAAGGGCGTGAGAGATTTTATCTTTCGCGCCTTTTGGTTTTTAAAGTTCCGGACGAACTTGAGCCTGTCCGAGTGAGCAACAAACTAAAAGTTAGTCGTACAAAATCCTCTTGACAATCTTATCCTCGAACACGATACTAAAAAAACCCTTTTTCGAAAATTATACATACATAACTTAAATCTTTGTCTCCGCTTATTCGCAATCATTTTGGTTGAAGGTTTTGCTCCAAACGGGGCGACAGAATTTATTAATTTACTTGGAGGACAATAAAAAGTGGTAAGAAAAAACGTTCTTTTTCTTCTGGCATTGGTAATGACGCTCGGATTTTCAGCAGTTACGGCGCTCGCGGCGCGCGGCTCGGCTGAAGTAACCATCACTCCGGCACAAAACGCCTTTGCATCGGAAGACAGCGTGCTCGTCAACGTCGAAATCTCGAATCCGAACAAAAACACTATTCGCATCCTGCGCTGGTTTACGCCCATCGACGGCGTGAAGGAAGATTTGTTTGCCGTGACGGTCAACGGCAAAGCGGTCGAATACACCGGCGCGGATTACAAACGCCCGGCACCGACCGATAAAGATTACATCACGCTCAAATCGGGCGAAACGCTGGAAACGACCATCGATTTGGCTGGTTTCTACGATTTTTCGGAAAGCGGCTATTACGAAATCAGCTACAGGGCGGAAGGCTTGAATATTTTCGCGAAGGAAACAAGCCTGTTGGAAGGCGAAGATTCGCTGGCTTCGAAAGGCGTGCAGGTTTGGGTTTCGGGACGCGAATCGAAAGCGCCGAGCGCGCCGACGGTTGACAACGTCGCCGGTTCGAACGGTTTTACGGGCTGCACCTCGACGCGCCAGACACAGCTTTCGACGGCGCGCAGCAATGCTTACACATATTCGACCGGCGCTTTAAGCTATCTGAATGCCGGCACGGTCGGACCGCGTTATACGACCTGGTTCGGCGCTTACCTGTCGTCGCGTTACAGCACGGTGCGCAATCATTTTTCGGCGATTTCGAGCGCCATGGACACGGCGTCCGTGACTTTTAACTGCACCTGCACGGACAGCGCTTACGCCTACGTTTATTCAAACCAGCCGTACACGATTTATCTTTGCAACGCATTCTGGAGCGCGCCGGCAACCGGCACGGACTCAAAAGCCGGAACGCTCGTGCATGAAATGAGCCATTTCAGCGTCGTTGCCGGAACTTCGGATTACGCTTACGGGCAAACCGCCGCCAAACGGCTCGCGACTTCCAACCCGAAAAAAGCCATCAACAACGCCGACAGCCACGAATATTTCGCGGAAAACACCCCGTCGCAGCAATAGTTTACGGGATAAAGAATGAAGGATGAGCGATGCGTAATCGCTCATCCTTTTTGTATTTTGGTTTTAATAACTATCGCGCTAAATAACTCCCGCGTGACTGAATTTTCAGGTTCGGGCGGTTTATCCGCAGCTTGATGGGTCGTCGTGCGGCGTCCTCAGCGGACGCGGGTAATTTGAACGAAATGTAATACTGCGGTTTGAGGAATTCGAGAATTCCGCCGAGTTCTTCCGGTTTAACCTCGGTCAATGTTTTGATCTGAAACGCTCTGCCGCCGGAAAGCGCGGCGATGTCCTGTAAATAATTTAGTCCGAGTTCATAATCTTCTTTCGTTACACCGGCGCGAGCTATCTTAAATGAGCCGGACGAACTTGATGCACCGGGAAAAAGTTTCACCGGGACCGTCGGATACTTTGGAATAGCTTCAAAAGTGTACAGGTAAAAAGGAAAAACCGCGGAAAAATTATTCTCTGCCGCGCGCAGCGATTTTGCAAAGTCCGCGTTTTGTGAGGTCGTGTCCACGCCGTCGGATAAAAGAATTACCGTTTTTTGCGCGTCGGCGGCACTTAAATATTTACGAAAAATCGTATCAACCGCCTCATAAATCGAAGTGCCGTCGCCGGTTTCAATCTTTTTCACGGCTTTGCCGATAATTTGCTTATCGTTTGTCGGTTCGAACAAAATCTTAACACGACTGTTAAAGGTTATGATTTGAATTTTGTCTTCAGGTTTTAAGGCTTCGACAATCTTCGTTACAAAACCTTTCAAATCATTAATGCTCGTCGTGGTCGATGGGCTTGTATCGACGACCAGCACAATATCGAGCGGCGCACGGGCGATTTCAAACGCCGCAATTTCCTGCTCTTTATCGCCGATAAGAAGCTTGAAATCCGCCGCCGTCAAATCCGTGACGGGTTTTTCATCCGGGTCGTAAACAAAAACCGGTATTTTTAACTCCGAATCAGCGATTAGCGGCTGATTATCAAGGTCGGATTTTTTTTTCGGCTGCTTCTGCTTCTTTTTATCGTCAAATTTTCGCGGTTCATACGACGGCGATTCGGAATAGACTGTGTTCGGAGTCGGGTTCTGAGCCACAGCAAAGCTCACACCGCATAGACAAACAAACAGCGCAAGGAACAACTTATACATTTCTCACCTCATTAATTTTTTATTTTTTTGTATTTGAGCGGCTTTCCCGTCGCACGCGAAAGTCAATATTTCTACTGATGCCGCTAGTTGCCAATCGGTTCGCCCGGCGGAACCGGCAAAACCGGCGTGCGCTGGCGCGGCGCGTCGGGACGCGTCAGAAATCGTTCAACGTCCTGCTGAATCAATCGCCGGTAGGCGTCCGGTACGGTTCGCAGCTGGATTTTCAGCGATTCGTTTAATCCATAAAGAGCTTCGTTTGAAACCGCGCGAACCTGCGGCGAAGCGTCCGCATTGGCGGTCAAATCCATCAAGCGCTGGACGAGCAGATTCTGTTCCGCCGCCAGAATCGCGGCGTGATAATTATTTGCGGGTTTCGGCGCTTTCCAGATTCTCAAAACGAGCGCATCGACCGTTTCCTTAAAATGCGGGTATTTTTTGTCGCCGGCGTTAAATTCAATCATCCGCGCCGCGCGGCTTGGCTCTAAAAGCCCGGAAATCGCCAAATCCGACGCAATCGTCGCCGCGCCGATTGAATCGAAAACCGGATCCGTCCGTTTCTGGAAATATTCGCCCGTGCCGTCGTCAAAGCCGTCGGCGCGCGGCGGAAGAAGTTTGAGAATATTGTCGGGAAACGCCAATTCTTCGGGCTTTATCGTATCTAAAATCGCATTCAAAGCCTCGCGCTGGCGTTCGGGCGCGACGATTTCGCGATACTTATTCGGGCTGATTCCGGTGTCGGTTCTGACGGCATACGTAAAATACATTCCGCCGACCGATTTCAGGGCGGAAACCAATTGATAGCGATGATGCAGGTAAAGCGGAATAAGCCGCGCTTCCAATTCCGAAAGCGGCGTGCCTTTCGGAATACTGCTTAAACCGAACTGCGCCAAGCCGATGCGCCGAACCTGCATTTCGTGCCTCAGATACGCGACCATATCCGTCCCGTTGTCCCAGATGCTCGCCAACGGGTGCGCCGTATTCATCCCGCGCGCGTCGCTGTCGGAGATATAAAGCATCCCGTCCCGCTGTCCCTGCGCGATGATTTTTTCAAGCTCCGCCGTCACATCTGCGCCGCTCAAAAATTGCGAATAAGCAAATTTTACGGCGTATTTATCGAACGCGCCGATGCCGACCGCATAGGCATTCGATAAATCGAGCTTCCCGTTTTTGATTTCGACCGCGGGCGCCGGATAATCCATGACCGAACCGCGACCGTAGGAGCTTGCCGCAAAATTATGCGCGAATCCGAGAGTGTGCCCGACTTCGTGCGCCGCGAGCTGGCGAATTCGCGCGAGCGACATTTCCGCCGAATCATTTTCCGTTGTCGCGAGATACGAAAGCTCCGGCGAATCGCCGAACATGCAGAAACCGTTCTCGTTCGTGCTCGCTCCGAATGCGGGAATTATTCCCGTCCCGAGCATAAAATCCTGCCGGATTCGCAGCGAACCCAAAGAAACGTTGCCCTTGATAATCTCGCCCGTGCGCGGGTCTGTCACGGAAGCGCCGTACGACCAGCCGCGCGTCGAGCGATGCACCCAGTTAATCATGTTGTAGCGCACGTCCATCGGGTCAGCACCGGCGGGCAGAACCTTTACTTGAAACGCGTCCTTGAACCCGGCGGCTTCAAACGCCTGATTCCACCACGAAGCGCCTTCGACCAGAGCCGAGCGAATCGGCTCGGGCGCGCCCGGGTCAACATAATAAACAATCGGTTTAACGACTTCCGAAACCGCTTTTTCAGGGTCTCTTTTCTCCAGCCGGTGGCGCGCAATCCAGCGTTTTTCAATCGCTTCCGTAAAAGGCGAAGCGTAATCGTAAAACGTGATGCCGAAAGAATTGACGCGCGGGTCGAATTTGCGTGGTTTATAATTATCATCGGGCAATTCGACAAACGAATGATGCTCGCGGACGGTAACGGAATTTGCCGTCGGGGTCACGGAGCCGACGAGTCTTCCCGGTTCATCGCCCGCAAAGGTCAAAGTCGTTTCAATCTCTGTATTTTTCGGAAAACCGCGCGTGCGTTCGAGATAAAACGCGCTGCGCGAATCGTCGACGCGGTAATTTCCCTGCTTCGCCCGCTTTAAACTTTCGACGACGCCGTGCGCGTCTCGAAGCAGAAACGCGGTCGCATCGACCAAAACTTTATCGTCTTTTTCCGCCGCCACCTGAAAGCCAAAAATCACCGACCTTGCAAACGAATCGGCGACCGCTTTGCGCTCGGCTTCGTCGGTCGTCAGCGCGCGGTATCGATAATTCGGCTGGACGAGCAGAACCTTGTTGCCGGCGCGCTCGAAATAGACGACAAACGTGCGCCCGAGCTGACCCCGGTCCAAGCCGACCGGGTTCGAGCCTAAGCCCGCGGGCAATGAAACCTGATACAGAAATTCGCGATTAAACCGCGAGATTTCCAAAAACATCTTTCCATTGCGCGCGTCCCAGTAAAGCGGCATAAAACCGTCAATCTTCTGTAGTTTCCCGGTCTTTTTATCAAAGGATTCTTCATCCTGAGAGAAAGCGGTCTGCGAAAAAGACAGAACGAGCGCAAGCAAAACAAATAAAATTATTCGCGGCATAGTTTATTGATTATTTTCGTTAAATTTAGAAGCCGTCTCCAGATTAAGTTCAAACCGGCTCGGATTCAAGGAAAAATGTTATAAACGTTGAAAATCCCGGGTTATGTTTCATATTCTCCTCCACTTTCTCAAAACAATTTAATTCGACGCAGAGTTCGGCTGCCGAAATCCCGTGCTTCAAAGGGTAAAAACAGTGTTCCGTGGAGGATAAAAGTCTTCGATTTTTCGGTTATTGCGCCGGCGGCTTAGGCGCGGTCGGCAAATATTCGGGCACGCGGCGGGCTTTTGTCTTTTGTTCAAAGGCGTAGGCGTATTTAATCAGCAGCGGTTCGGAAAAGGGGCGACCGAAAAAGCTCAACCCGAGCGGATTATCCTTAAACCCGGCGGGAACGGTGATGTACGGGTAACCGGCGGTCGCGGCGATTGCCCATGTCTGCCCGCTGGTCGGCGCGCAGATGGCGTCGAGCTTGTCGCTCGCCAGCACGGCGTCGATGCCTTCTTCACGCGCGGCGCGTTTAACTTTAAGGAGCGCGTCCAGATATTTCTTATCGGTCAAAGCGCCGCGTTTTTCGGCTTCGAGAAACAGCTCCTGACCGAAAAGCGCGAGCTCGCGGTCTTTGTTTTCGTCGTTGAATTTGATTAAATCGGCGAGCGTTTTGTTTTTCGTGCCGCGCGCCGCCAGATACTTGTTTAAATCGGTCTTGAATTCGTAGAGCAAAACTTCGAGCCGGTCGTCGCTGATTTTGCCGTAATCGAATGGAAACCTAACGTCAACAAGCGTCGCGCCGCCCGCGCGCATCATCTCCAAAATCGGTTTGATAAATTCCTTTGATTCCGCATTATCGGAAAACTGCATCGCGATTCCGATGCGCGCGCCGCGAAAACCGTCGGCGTCCAGGAATTTCGTGTAATCCTTCGCGCCCTTCTTATCGGCATCCGTCGTCTCACTGTCGTTCTTATCGCGCCCCCCAAGCGCGCCGAGCAAAATGGCGGCGTCGGCGACGGTGCGCGCCATCGGTCCGGCGGTGTCCTGCGTGTGCGCAATCGGGATGATGCCGCTGCGCGAGACGAGTCCGAGCGTCGGTTTGATGCCGACGACGCCGTTGCGTAAACTCGGGCAGATAATCGAGCCGTTCGTTTCCGTGCCGACCGCGACCGCCGCTAAATTTGCCGAGACGGCGACGCCCGAACCGGCTGACGAGCCGCACGGATTGCGGTCGAGATAATAGACGTTGTTCGTCTGACCGCCCCGCCCCGACCAGCCGCTGATGGATTTCTGCCCGCGAAAATTCGCCCACTCCGAAAGGTTGGTTTTACCTAAAACAACTGCGCCCGCCCGGCGCAGACGTTTCACGATAAAGGCATCTTCCTGCGGCACGGGCGCGTCCAGCAGCGCGAGGCTTCCGGCGGTCGTGTGCATTTTGTCCGCCGTGTCGATGTTGTCTTTAATTAAAACCGGAATGCCGTGCAGAGCCGAGCGCACCTTGCCCTTTTTTCGCTCTTTATCGAGCGCGTCGGCAATCGCGAGCGCGTCCGGGTTAATTTCGATAACCGAGCGCAGCTTCGGGTCGATTTCCCTGATTCTTTCGAGATACATCTCGGTGATGCGCCGCGCCGTCAGTTCGCCGGACTTCATTTTCGCCTGCAAATCGGCGATGGTCGTTTCTCGTAAATCCGCGTGAATTTCGTCCGTGAGCGGGTTAATATTTTCGGCTTTTACATTTTCCATCAAGACAACTGCGGCAAGCCCGCCCAGCCCGGTTTTTAAAAACTCCCGGCGGTTCTTTTTTTTATCTTTCATAAATCAGTGACGAATCAAGGGGTCGAATTTTATTATGTAGCTGAATTGAATTTTTTACACGCATTGCGCGGTTTCATTCTTTATAACTGATTTACCGCACCTTTCGCAATCGCCCCGGGCTGAGCGCCCAAATTTACCCGTAAAAAAAATTTTTCGACCCGCGTGACCCTCTTTCGCCGCGCTTTCCGTTTAGCAGAGTTGAAGGCAGTAAAAAAGCCTATCAAAACTAAACAAACAGGAGAAATTAAAATGGACGCTAAACCAACAATAGATAAACAGCAACTCGCCGACAACTTTGCGACGGCAATGAAAGGCACTCTGGAACAGGACAAAATCGACGCGACGGTCAAAACGATTCTCGCCGACGACACCGAAAGCTATTCGGCAAACGGCAGTGTTGTGAGCGCGGTTTTCTACCAGAGATTTACGCTCCAATTCGAGTTTAATGGCACGAACTACCAATATGTCGGCAATGCCGGCGGTATCGGCTCGCCCGGCGGCGGCGTGTTGATTGGAGAGCTTTGGACGGACGATGCGCAGACGCTTATCAACAACACGGTGTCGTTTCAATATCAAACGACAATGGTTGCCTCGAACATCAATTTCTTTGACGGCAACAGCAATATTCTCGGCTATTTCGTCGGCGGCGCACTTTCGACCGTCAATGCCATCGGCGGCGGCAAGGGCACATGGCATTCGGACTAACCGCCCGCTTAAAAGTTTTTTGAGCATTCAACCAGTCAGTCGGCTCAACCCGCTCAAAAAAATCCCCCCTTTCAAAAATTCGCAAATCCTCAACAAAAGCGGGAGCAATTCCCGCTTTTTTGTTCTTTCTGTCCCTTATTCAAAATTTAAGCATTTTTTTTCCGCGTTATGACCTTTTCGGTCGGCAAACCCCGTTTATAGATTTGAGAGCGATTAAATCCGCTCCCAACATTAAAATAAATTCAGGAGATTTCAATGGAGATTAACGAACAACGAAAATTAGGCGTTAAATTGGCACATCAGGTCGGCGCGACGAAGACTTTGGAAGCAATCAAGGACACGAATATGTGTTACGAAGAAATTATGCAGACCGCCGCCGATGAAGTCGGTTTCGAAAAGCTTGCTGCGGTGATTCTTGAAAACGACGCCGAGTGGGCTTTCCACGCGCTTCGCACATTGCCCGGCACGAACGGCAACGAGCGTGCAAGTCTGGTCGAGCACGCGGGCACCCTTTTCGACGGCGCGGTTCGATTGGATTCCGCCGAAGACGCCGTCGCGGCTGTTTTGCAAGCCGATTATATGCAGCTTCACTTAATCGCCGGAGCCGCTTTCCAGTGCTGGTTTACGATGTTTTGGAAAAACACGCCGGACGGCGAAGTGTTTCCGGCGGCGGCTGAACCGGATTCCGGCAAGTGGAAATGGAGCATCAAAATGTCCGTCAATAACAGCATGTGGGGCGATTACTGCGAGAATTTCGCCCTTCCCAACGCGCCGCTGCAGGAAGGCGCAACCTGCTGGATTGTCGTCCAAATCCAAGCCGGCGGCTTG
Organism: Pyrinomonadaceae bacterium; assembly: GCA_036403375.1. GTDB lineage: Bacteria > Acidobacteriota > Blastocatellia > Pyrinomonadales > Pyrinomonadaceae > JAFDVJ01. Next base: position 18,264 of record DASWRC010000246.1, on the reverse strand, counting down.
TACGAGCTGTCGCGCTACGGTTTCACATACAAAAGCGGCGGCAGCCAAAGATACATCGACGCCTGGGGAGCATTGTCAAATCCTCAATTCGGCATCCCGAGCAGTTAATAAACCCGAACAAAATAAAGCGGCGGACATTTCCAAATCCGCCGCTGTAATTATTCCCGTAGGGGCAAATTACGGTTCATAACCGTTTGAAACGGGGATGTCGCCGTCGAGTCCGAAATGCGTGGCGGTAAAGCTGCCGTTCGAGCTTTTGAGCAGGTACCAGTTGCCTTCCGAGGGGCGAAAAACCGTTAAATCGGCGCGACCGTCGCCGTCGTAATCTGCCGGAACCGGTTTGTCTGAAGCAATGCCCCAACGGGCGGCGGCGAATCCGCCGGTGCTTTGGAGAAGATACCAGACGCCTTCGGACGGGCGATAGACGGCGATGTCGGCGCGCGAATCTCCGTCATAATCGGCGGCGACCGGTTTGTCTTCCGCCAGACCGAAACGCGCGGCGGCAAAGCCCGTCGAGGAGCGAAGCAGATACCAGACGCCGTTTGAAGGTCGGTAAACGGCAACGTCCACACGTCCGTCGCCGTCGTAATCGGCGGGCGTCGGAACATCACCGCTCAAGCCGAACTGGACGGCGGAAAACTGCTCCAACATCCAGTTCCACATATACCAGGTACCGTTTGACGGGCGATAGACCGCCATTTCCGCGAAGCCGTCGCCGTCGTAATCCGCCGCGACCGGCACATCGTCCGCGAGACCGAAATTTACGACGACCGTTTCGCCCGACGATAATTGAACGTACCACACGCCGTCGCGGTAAAAGGCAATGTCGGTTTTGCGGTCGTCGTCGAATTTGGCGGGTGCGATGCGGTCGGTCGCCGCACCGAATTGGTGATAGGTAAAACCCGCAGTCGAATTGTTCAGATACCAGACGGCGCCGGACGGTCTAAAAACGCCGAAGTCCGATTTATCGTCGCCGTCAAAATCGAACGGCGCGCCGTTGCGGGCGGAAAAGTTGAAATCAACACGAATGTCAAGGCTTTCGGGCGTCGTATTGCCTTTGCCGAGCACCGTGATTTTTATCCCGCTCGCTTCGTCCGTAAACGTCTGACCGATTAAAAGCGCGGCGTCGTCAAGACCTTGCGTGGCGGGATTCATATCCAAAACCTGCGTCTGCCGCGTCACATCGAACGCGTTATCCCAGCGAATGAGCGCGCCGTTCAGCAGATTTGGATAATTGGTCAAAAGCTGTCGAAATTCTATCCAGTAATCTGCCGCCGCATTCCTTTTGATTTTCAGCGCGCGAATGCCCTGCGGGTCGGGCGCGGTCGTGTCGAAAGCGAACAGCCGGTAAACGCCGGACTGCGTCACGGCTTGCACGTTGGCGTCGGTCAGCCAGTCGAGATTGCGTTTGTAATTGGCGTTGAACTGCGTCTCCTCGGTGCTGCCTCTGCCCATCATATCGAAATCGTCGCCGTATTCGACGTTCGCGCCGCTGCCGATGATTGTCCCGTCCGAAGTGCGCCAGGAATTGGCATGAAGCAGCCCGTATGTGTGCCCGAGTTCATGCGCGACGACCTTGAAGGTGAAATTTCCGTTTATCAGCGCGCCCTTATTGCCGAGCGGCGAAATACCCGAGAAATTCAGCACCGCGCTCGTACTGAACGCGACCATATCAAGCTCGTAGTTATTTGTCTCGAACCCGGCGGCGCGCGCCGCATTGCGCGCGTCCGTCACCAGCGCAAACAAATTATCGCGCGTGTAGACCGATTGCGGCTGCGGCATCCTGACAACCGGCGTGACGACCGTGCGCAGCGAGGTTTTCTTATAGGAGTTGTTGACGTAAAACTCGTTGACCGGACCGTCAATTAATCCTTGTGCGAACGTTTCGGTCAAAACCTGCCCGAAGCGGTCAACCGGCACGCCTTCGCGGTCGGGAAAATCGACGCGGATAAACAAAAGCTTTTTAACGCCTACCGTCCATGGCGATAAATTTGCGGCGCGCGTCGGCGCGGGCTTTGCTTCCCAAGTTTCCAAATCGCGTACAAACTTCTCAAATTCAGCCTGATTGGAAAAATAATGCAGCCGTTCGCCCGCTTGCGCGGCGACGCCTTTTTCACCGAGCCGCGCGGTTTCGACACCGAGCGCGGCGAACTCTGCGGGCGCGATTTTCTTCGCGGAATTTTCGTCAACCGCCATCAAATCATCCAAAACCACACCGCGAATCGGATAATCGAGCTTTGTCCTTAAAACTGATTTCCTGCCGTAAACAAAAGCCTTGTAGCGCGAATTACCAATGACAACCTCGCGCTCGATGCGTTCATTTTCGGGAGATTCCGCGTCGTCAATCGCGAAAACGTTAAAATCGCCGCGCGTGCTCACGCTTTTTTCTAAAAGACCGGCAATCGACAACGGCAGACGACTTTGAATCTCGGTCGAAACCGCCCGTTCAATTGCCGCCTGCGGATTTGTTTTAATCAACTGTTTGAACAATTCGCGCCGCCGGGCGGCAAGATTTTCACCGGCTTGAAGGAATTCGCCGTCCGCCGCAAAACTCCCGCTCAGATACTGCCCAATCCAATCGTCAAACTGCGCGAAAACATTATCCTGTGCGATTTGGCTTTTGGTCTGCGGCTTATCAATTTCGCGCTGTGCCGATGTTTCGCCCGCGCGCCAGATTAGCACGAACGCGAGCAGCAGTAATAAAGTCAGGAACGCTGTCGTCCCCGACAAAACAAACGGGGGGTTATTTAAATTTTTCATTGGTTGTAAATCTGCCGGCTGATTATTTCCGTTTCGTAAGTTTTACACTATTTTACCGATTTTGCCAGTTAATTCTTACGCCGCGCCTTAACGAATTCGGCAATGTCTCAATGTTAGGACATTACTAATTTTCAATACTTCTTAATTTCCTGATGGAAAATATCCGCTATTCTCGCGTAATCTTCATCGTATAGATGCAGCTCGTTGCGCCAGTCGTCTCGTTTGATAGCCTTTCTTAAATCCAGATAATGAAAATTCGGATACTTGTCGTCCAAATCCTTGAGCAGTCAAGAGAAAACTCTGTAATGCCCCGACGTTATCGAGTTTCGTCCCGGTGTTATGGAGTTTTGCCTTGTTGTTATTGAGTAATGCTTTGCGGTTAACGAATTTTGCAGCGGCGTTATCGAGTTTTCTTAACCAACTTATTTACTCAATTTACTCAACAACCCTACCGTTTTGCATAAGTACAGATTTACCTTCAATTAGTATTTTCCCGGTGTAGCTTGTCGGGCTTTTTTCAAACTTCCATTTTTTCAAGGCATTTATTATTGTCGCGCGCAGCAGCGGATGACCGGAAATGGGCTTGACGCAGGCGACGTCACCGCTTTCGGAAACAAACACGTCAAAAACGGATACACCGCCTGCCCCGACGGCTTTTGCAGCTGCCGGGTATTTGGGAAATTCCTTTTCAAGGATTCTGTTTTTAATTTCCGTCGGCGATATTTGCAGCGAATTACTTTGAGCGGCGCACGGGTTTGAATCTTCCTTTACGGGGAATTTAGGCTCTGCTTCCTCGCCTTCCGACAATGAAATAAAAAATTGTCGGTAAGGAATTCGGTCGACCGCCGGGTCAAGTACTGCGCCGGTTTTTAGGTCGATATGAACGTCAAAAAACTGGTCATCATTTTTACTCGGCTTGACGACTTTTAATATTAACCGGTTCTTTTCGTAATCAATCTGATGAATCCCGTGCCATTGAATCGAGCTTGTGCTTCGCGGCAACTCGGAGAAGTCGCTTTCGGTTAAAAAATCCGTCAAGCCCAGCTTCTTTATCAATCTTCCGCTTGCACCATCGTAAATCGTGACGGCGTCGTCGCCGTAGCCGACGTTGTGCCAATTATCGAACAGGACGACGTAATCGCCATTGTCCGAAACTAGTGCACTGACCGGCGCGACTTCATTAACCAGCGGAATCTTCCACAACTTTTTTCCCTTCGCATAAAACGTACCTTTACAATAATTGTCTTTTACGCGGCGGTCGGCTCCGGCATTTTCCTTTTCATCGACCTTGTCTTGAAAATAGGATAGCTGGCTTTCCAGCTTTTTTGGCTCGACTTTGATGCAATATTTTTTATTCTCGGAACAATATTTGGTTTTTTCCGGCAAAAGCCATTGGTCGGCTTTTGTTATTACGGTTAGACCTAAAATCAAACTCAAAACAAAGAAGATATTTTTCATATTTTTAAGCAGGATTCGGCGCGCGGCGTCCGCGCTGCCGTCGGCGACGATGATTTGTTCGGCGTGAAGATTTATGGAATTAACGGATTAATCGTTTGCAATCCTGAAAATTTCTGAAAATCGCTGTCAGTTGTTGCCAGCGTCGCGCCGTGTTCGATGGCAAGGGCGGCAAGATGGGCGTCCATCATCAAAGCGGCTTTTGTTTGCCCTTCAATAATTAAATTTTAAAAAATCATCCGATGATTTGTGGTCGGAGTTAAGATTTCGACATTCGGAAGCCCGAGCCATTCGTCAACAATTTCAATTGCATCCTGTAAGTCAAAAGGCTCTGGAAAGGCTTTCAGGCTGGTAGAAATTCGCAGGAAAGCCGTCATTACCTGCCAACTCAAACCGAAAACGTCCGGCGCGGAAAATTGTTCCTCAAGCCATTTTTTCGCTTCTTTGTGTTGCGGCGCGTCTTCGTTGTAAGCATACAAAATGATATTCGCATCGGGCGTTATCATTTGCCCGCGCCCTCGATTATTTCAATCAATTCGCTCGTCTGGTCGTAATTTAAATCTCGGCTGAAACCCGAATGCCTGCTTCGCACGCGAAACGGTTTAGGTTTTTCCAAAACGGTTTTTACAGTTACAGTTATTTCAACGCGGGTATTCGGCTCTAACTGAACCGCCTGCTCAGGACGAAAAACCTTCCCGTCAAAAACCGCTTCAATCACCTCAGACATAAATTCTCACCTCGCGCCAATCATTTTAACATAACCCTCACCGCATAAACTTCCGCCGAATTGCCAACGCCAATAATGCTGCTTGCAACGGCGCGAGAATCATTTCAAAAATTGAAATCCATTCAACTTTTTCGTCAATCGGCTTACGATGTTCGACTTTCTGCAATGTTGCGACAGAAAAGCTTTGTTTGATTCCTTCCCAAGCATTTAATTTCCTTGTTTCGCAAAGGTCAAACTCTCTTGTCAAAGTTACTTGTTGCGGACAAACGTAGAAATCATATTGAGTATAAAGAAACGCGGAAATTCCTAAAATTATCGCTAACACAATCGCCGCCCAACTTTCACCGTAATAACTGGTTATTCGATAAAGACTCTGAATAATAAATCATTTATCAAACGAATTTTTTAAGAATCAATATAACCGTCTTTTGCGTTGCGTTCTTCTTCGCGGGTTCTGCCGTCGGCTAAATCGTAGAGACGTTGGTAGCCATGTTTTGCCAAGCCCCACGCGATTGCTCCGGCGTGTTTGATGATGTGTTCCTTGATAGTGTTTCGATTGACCAAACCGTTTCGGCTGAGCAAAAAGACGGCATCTTCCTGATCTTTGAAGCGTCCGGCGATGAATTTTAGAATAACGAGCCATTCGGGTGTGAGAATCGGAACATCGTTGATGCGGACGGCTTCGCGCAAGGCTTCGGCGAATAATTTCCTGAACTCGTCTTTGCGGATAATCCAATCAACCGCAACTTCCTTTTTAGCGGTTTTGATGAGATAACGCTCGCCGCCTTGTCGCAGAAGTCCGGCATTTTCGAGTGGCAGAAGTTTATCGGCGATTATATCAATGTCTTTGGTCGTGCGGTTGCTGCCGTAAAGAGCCATCGCCAGACCACCGACCAATGCCCAATCAATGCCGTTCGCTTCGGCAATTTCGGCGACGGTTTGAATGGCTTCGGTCGCCGATTGTTCATCGAGTAAGTCGAGATTAATGGTCATAATTCATCTTCACATCGGAATTTTAACATTATTCTTTTCGGCAAATTCAATCGCTTCTTCATAACCCGCATCGACGTGGCGAACGACGCCCATGCCGGGGTCGGTCGTTAAAACTCTTTCGATTCGGCGGGCAGCTTCCGGCGTCCCGTCGGCGACGATGACTTGTCCAGCATGTAACCTGTAGCCGATGCCGACGCCGCCGCCGTGATGGAGCGAAACCCACGTTGCGCCGCCGACGGCGTTAATCATCGCATTGAGATAAACCCAGTCGGCAATGGCGTCCGAGCCGTCTTTCATCGCTTCGGTTTCGCGGTTTGGGCTTGCGACCGAGCCGCAGTCGAGATGGTCTCGACCGATGACGATTGGCGCTTTCAGCTCGCCGCTCGCCACCATTTCATTTAACTTCAAACCCGCTTTTGCCCGTTCGCCGTAGCCGAGCCAGCAGATTCGCGCGGGAAGACCCTGGAATTCGACCTGTTCCTGCGCCATTGTGAGCCACCGCGCAAGGTGGTCATCGTCGGGGAAAAGATTCATAATCGCTTCGTCCGTGCGATAAATGTCTTCCTTTTCGCCCGAGAGCGCGACCCACCGGAAAGGACCTTTGCCTTCGCAGAACAGCGGGCGAATGTAGGCGGGAACGAAGCCCGGATAATCGAAGGCGTTTGCGACGCCGTTGTCTTTGGCGCGCTGGCGAAGATTGTTTCCGTAATCGAAAACAGTCGCGCCGCGCCGCCGGAATTCGAGCATCGCCTCGACGTGCCGCGCCATTGAATCCATCGCGCGGCGTTCGTATTCAGCTTGGTTCGATTTGCGCAGTTCGTTTGCCTCTTCGATTGATAAACCCTGCGGGATATAACCGTAAAGAACATCGTGCGCCGAAGTCTGGTCGGTAACAACGTCCGGCACGATTCCCTTTTCGAGAATCTGCCAGTGAATGTCAGCCGCGTTGCCGAGTAGCGCGATTGATTTCGCTTCTCTTTTCCCGGTAAATTCCTTTACCCACCGGAGCGCTTCGTCCAAATTTTCGGTCGCCGCGTCAACCTGTTTTAATTGCAGACGCCGTTCAATACGCCATTTATCGACTTCGACCAGCAGAGCGACGCCGCCGTTAAACGTGACGGCTTGCGCCTGCGCGCCGCCCATTTCGCCCAAGCCCGCCGTGAGAACGAATTTTCCGGCGAGCGTTCCCCAGCCGTTTTGTCCGGCGAGCGAGCCGAAGGTTTCGTAAGTTCCCTGCAAAATTCCCTGCGTGCCGATGTAAATCCAGCTTCCGGCGGTCATCTGACCGTACATCATCAAGCCTTCGCGCTCGTATTTGTCGAATTGTTCCTGCGTCGCCCAGTGCGGAACAATATTCGTATTGGCAATCAAAACACGCGGCGCGTCCGTGTGCGTTCGGAAAACCGCGACCGGTTTCCCCGATTGGACGAGCAGCGTTTCGTCCGCTTCGAGATTTTTCAACGATTCCAGAATCGCATCGAAACATTCCCAGCTGCGCGCCGCTTTCCCGCGCCCGCCGTAGACGATTAAATTGTCGGGGTCGAATGCCACGTCCGGGTCGAGATTGTTCTGAATCATTCGATAGGCGGCTTCCGAGAGCCAGTTTTTACAGGTCAGCTCGCTTCCGGTCGGAGCTTTAACGGTTCGTTTCATAAATTATTTACAATAAAATTTCTTTTTTTACAGCCTCGATTTGTAAAACCCTACATTCCATATTTTAGACTTTCACCAATCGGCAGAATATTGGCGAATGGATGTAAAATTTGGAATGCAGGATTTTCGCTTTCGGTGTTTAATAATCCAGTTTCTTTTTAATTCTGACGAAAAGATTCTCGCGGTCGACGCCGACACGCACGCGGCTGCGACCGGTTCCGGTACTCGTATTTCGCGGATAAAAGCCCAGCAGATATTGATTCTTCAAATCATCGGCGATCGATTCAAAGGCTTCCTTTAATTTGGTCGAATCCTTCTCGTACATTTTGCCGCCCGTCACTTCCGACATAATTTCCACTAATTCGACGAGCACCGGCTTTTTCGCCGCCGGGCGCGAATTAGCAGGCGTTTTGAAGATAATCGGGTAAAAAAACGTGTCCGCCTTCTGCATCGCGTCCATTGTTTCCTGCGTCGAAATTCCGTTTCCCGATACCATCCCGTCGGTCAGCGCGATAATCGCCTTTCTGCCTTTCAGCGCGGCAAAATAATTTTCGGTGACGAGCGTAATCGCCTCGTACATATCCGAGCCGTTGTCTCCGGACACGCGGACTCTTTCAATCGCTTTCGAGAGGGTTTTGTGGTCGGATTCCAAGCCGCTCAAGAATACTGTGTGCCGGTCGAAACCGACAATTATCGCGCGGTCTTCGGGTCGAAGGATTTTGACGAAATCGCGCGCGGCTTTTTGAATATTGTCCAAAACATTCTTTGTGCTGTAGCTCGTATCGAGCAGAATCGCGACATTCATCGGCGCTTCTTCATTCATAAACAGGTCGATGTCGCGCGCCAGTCCATCTTCGTAAATCGTGAAATTTTCTTTTTTGAGTCCCGCAATCGAAGCTCCCTTTTTGTCGTTCACGGTCAGCGGAATGGTCAACAATAAAGTATCGACCTTAACCGGCGTATTGTCTTCTTCGTCCTGCGCTTTCGAGGTCACCGCGGGCAAGCCGATAAAACAAAAGAGCAGGAGAGCTAAAATACTGTTTCGCAGCCTTGATTGAGCGTTTCGTGAAAACCGTTTTTTTGCGCCCGCGCCGATTTGTTCCATAAATTCACCCGTTAAACATTTTTCTTATAATAGCTCTAAAATAAACTTAAGAAAACTATTTTCCAGCGCCCTTTAACAAACAAAATTCGATATTTCAGATTTCCAGGCTAAACGGGTTAAAGTCGGTATCTTTATCGTAATAGTCTTCGTGCTCGGCGCGTTTCAGAAACCCGACGACCGCGTAAGTCAACGGCGTCGCGAAGACTTCCCACAAAACTTTTATAAAATAATTGCCAATCATGACGCTGATTAATTGCTCGTTCGACCAGACACCGTAAAAGGCAATCGGGTAAAAAATCAACGAATCGGCGACTTCACCGGCGATTGTCGAGGAGATTGTCCGGATAAAAAGAAATCTGCCCGACATTAAAAGCTTTATTTTCGCGAGCACGAATGAGTTGACGAATTCGCCGAGCCAGAAAGCAGTCAGCGAAGCCAAAACGATGCGCGGAGTTTGACCGAAAATCATTTCGATAGCACGCTGCTTTTCGAGATTGTCCTGCATCGTTTTCGGCAAAACCTCGACGGGAAGCGGCAGGTATGTGACGACGAGCGCCATCAGCGAAGCAAAAACCAGTGCGCCAAAACCTGCCCAAATCACTTTCCGCGAGCGGGCGTAGCCGTAAACTTCGGTCAAAATATCGCCGAACAAATAACTTATCGGAAAAAATAAAACGCCCGCGCCGTAGATATATTCGCCGTAAAACGGCAGGTGTATGGAAGAAACCTTCTGCACGCCGATTAAATTCGAGCACAAAAGTACGGTAACAAACGCCGCCATGATCAAATCGTAGTATTTGTATGTTCTTTTTTCCTGCATTTGTTTTTGGTCTTAAATAGTGAACAAAAGCAGTTTAGCAAATTTTATTTTTCCATGCAGAAAACTTTCGTTCGACGCTTTTTAAGGCAAATAAATTCGTTACCTTCGAGGTTTTCACGACGACTTGTTATTAGTAATAGCCGCAGCCGCAGAAATTTTTTGACATTCTAAAACCATCAAATTATGCTTTCCTTGCAGAAAGCCGTTTACCATCGAGGAGAATTTATGTTTAACCCAAAGAGGTCAGGAAACCTATACGGATTGTTTCTTTCGTCCTGCCTTTTGATATTTCTACACGCTTCAATCGCCGCCCAATGCGGCGGAACTTACTTTAAAAAGCTTTCGACCACGCTCGTACCGATTAACGGTATAATGTCAGCCTCGGCTGATTTGAACGGCGACGGGATTCCCGATCTGACCGGTATCGAAGAAAATACGCAGCAGATTGTCCGTGACAAATTTATTATTCTACCCTCAAACGGCAGCGGCGGATTCGGCGCGCCAATTACGTTCAACACACCCGGAGAGACTATCTACAGGTATGTTGTCGGAGATTTTGACAACGATACGTATAAAGACATTCTCTTAATTCACTATTTAAAGTATCGGGTTTATCGAAATAACGGCGACGGAACTTTTACGGCACAAACCCTGGTGGAAAACGGTCAAGTAATTATTCCGCTCTTTTTGATAGATATAAACAACGACGGTAAGGGGGATTTTATCTCAGAAAAACAGGGAGGAGTTTATTATGAAATCGGCAACGGCGACGGAACTTTTCAAAGCCCGGTGCGAATTACGACCAAACAAACTCTCCTGGCAGGTGATTTCAACGCGGACTCTAAAATAGATTTTATTGACGGCAGCGATTTGTTTCTCAATCAGGGAAATGGAACTTTTACGACCGTCACAAACCCGATTACGCTCGGCACGAACGAAATCATTCGCGATGTCAGGGATTATACCGGCGACGGGAAGGCGGACATTGCGACGGTGACAGAAACTTTGAACGGCAAGGTTTCGCTGTTCACGAATTTGGGAAACAACAGTTTTCAGCGAACGGATTATCCATTCAGCTTCCCCAATCTCTCAGCCCCTGCGACTTTTAACTTCATCCCCGGCAATTTCAGCGGTAATGCCAGCCCGGATATTCTTCTTAGTGTGCCGCTATTTACTAAAACTCTCGTTTACACTAACAACGGCACGGGTACTTTTACGCAGCAAACCTTCGATTATAAATTCAACGGCAATCTAACCGGCGATTTCGACGGCGACGGTAAAACCGATTCGGTCGTCCTTTCAAACGGTAATCGCTACGCCACTCCGGCTCATAAGCTTTTTAGCGAAATCACTGCGACCGTTCAGAAAAACGTCTGTAATCCGTTCGGTCAGTCGCGGATTGTCGATTACAACGCATCGGGCGCGACCGATTACAGCTATTGGACTCCGTCAAACGGCAGATGGGTTTTTCTGCCGAGCGAGCCGCCCTACTTGCTGACCTATGTCATAAATTGGGGTTCGGCAAGCAATGGCGACATTCCTGCCCCCGGCGATTTCGACGGCGACGGTAAAACCGACCGCGCCGTCTATCGCAACAGCACCGGCGTCTGGTGGATTTTCCGCACCTCTGACGGACAGCCATCCGCTGTTCAATTTGGATTACCGGGCGATAAACCCGTGGTCGGCGATTATGACGGCGACTCCATTTCCGATTTGGCAGTCTGGCGACCTTCGGACGGCAACTGGTATATCCTTTTTATGGGAACACAATCCTACACAATCGCTCATTGGGGACAATCGGGCGACAAACCCGTGCCCGAAGATTACGACGGCGACGGCAAAACCGATTTAGCTATTTTCCGTCCGTCAACCGGCACATGGTACGTCCTGAAATCGTCCGATTTGAATTTCTTCGCGCTCCAATTCGGAATCAGCACCGATAGACCGATAGCGGCGGATTACGACGGCGACGGCAAGGCGGATATTGCCGTCCAACGCGATTCAACCAGTGTCTTTTATGTTTTGCGAAGTTACAATCTTGACTTTGCCGCTTACCAATACGGAAGCGCCGGCGACATTCCGCAGCCGGGCGATTACGACGGTGATTTTGTTTCTGATTTCTCCGTCTTTCGCCCTTCTAACGGAAGCTGGTATGTGTTTTACAACTCTTCGCCAATAAACTTCGGCGTGACGAACGTCATCCCGACTTCTTCACTGTTAAGAATCGAATAAGTTTGGCTGGAAAAAGTATTATTTTAAAGACTCCGGAGATTTGTATGAAGCGCACAAATGTATCGAAAAACTTAATCGGACTTCTTCTCTTATCCTGCCTTTTAATAGTTCTGCCGTTAGAAATCGCCGCCCAGTGCGCCGGCACTTACTTCAAACGCTTAGCGACGACCAATGCAGCCGTCAACGGTTTTATTCTTTACTCGACCGATATGACCGGCGACGGGATTCCCGATTTGGTCGGCTACGAGGGCGCTCAAAGCTCGTCAAACAGCGGGAGAATCAAATTATTTATTTCTCCTGCCAACAGTAACGGAACCTTCGGCGCGCCGATTACTTTTCTCCCGCCTCCGCAGAAGAATTTTCATCTATTCATTCCCGGCGATTATGACAACGATAATCTCAAAGACATCATCACCAGCGTTGCCTTTCCGGGTTCTTTTATCGTCTATAAAAATAACGGAGACGACACTTTTACCACGATTAACGTAACCAACCAGTTCTTCGGCAATTTTCTTTATATGATGGACATAAACAATGACGGGAAAGGCGATATAATCGCCGACTGGGGCGGAATCGAAGCCGACGTTCGCTACAGTCTGGGTAATGGGGACGGTTCTTTCCAAAATTCCGTGCCGTTAATTTTGAACAGGAACATTCTGCCCGGCGATTTCAACACCGACGGCAAAATCGATTTTATCGCCGGAACGACTTTGCTCATCAATCAGGGCGGCGGAATTTTTTCGACCGTTTCCAATGCCCTGGCGCTGGCAAACGGCGAAGTCATTCGCGACGTCCGTGATTTTTCGGGCGACGGTAAACCCGACATTTTAACCGTTACGCAATCTTCGACCGTCAAAATCTCGCTGCTCACCAACACCGGAAGCAATAGTTTTCAACGCGCCGATTATACGATTGCGACAAACCAGCAAAACTCCAACCGGTACGGCAATGTTTACGCCGGAAATTTCGGCGGCAGCGCCAGTGCGGACGTTTTATACAGCGCCGAGTTTCAAAACAAAACGATTGTCTTCACCAACGACGGGACCGGCGCTCTTGCGGCACAAACTTACGATTATAAATTTAACGGCAATTTTGCCGGCGATTACGATAACGACGGAAAAACGGATGCGGTTCGCGTTTCCGAAGGAAATTCCAATCCCTTCGCGCGTCACAAAGTTTTCGACGAGCTCAGCTTAACCGTCCAAAAAAACGTCTGCGCTCAGCCCGGTCAGCCGCAAATCGTCGATTTCGACCGTTCCGGCGGGACCGATTACAGCTACTGGACTCCAGCGGACGGCAAATGGGCTTACCTGTCGAACGAGAATCCGCTTGGTCAGAGCGTTTCGATTAATTGGGGATTGGGAAGCCTCGGCGATATTCCCGCGCCCGGCGATTTTGACGGCGACGGTAAAACCGACCGCGCCGTCTATCGCAACAGCACCGGCGCTTGGTGGATTCTTCGCAGTTCAGACGGACAGCCATCCGCTGTTCAATTTGGATTACCGGGCGATAAACCCGTGGTCGGCGATTACGACGGCGACTCGGTTTCCGATCTCGCCGTTTGGCGACCTTCGGATGGAAATTGGTACGTTTTGTTTATGGGAACTCAAAGCTACACAATTGTTCACTGGGGACAATCGGGCGACAAACCCGTGCCCGAAGATTACGACGGCGACGGCAAAACCGATTTAGCTATTTTTCGCCCCTCGACCGGCACGTGGTATTATTTGAAATCTTCAGACCTGAACTTTGTTGCGCTGCAGTTCGGACTTGCCGGTGACAAACCGGTCGCCGCCGACTATGACGGGGACGGATGGGCAGATATTGCCGTCTACCGCGAATCCGACCATGTTTTGCATATTCTGCGAAGCTCGAATCTCGCCTATGCTGCTTTTCAGTTTGGAGTTTCCCAGGACGTCCCGCAACCGGGAGATTACGACGGGGATTTCGTTTTCGATTTTGGCGTTTACCGTCCATCCAGTCAAAGCTGGCATCTGACGACGCGTTCCGAACAGACAAACTTTGGCGCGAGCAATGTTATTCCGACGGCTTCGATGCTGAAAATTGAATAAGTCTGGTTTGAAAATAAAAAGTAAAAGGCATTGCAATTTTTGGTGCCTTTTTACTTTATTCCGGATAATTATCTCTTCTTTTTTAGACAAATAAATTCGTTACCTTCGCGAGCCAACGAGCGACTTATTATTACGAAATACCAACAGCCGAAAATTTATTTTGACCTTTCGGCAGCATCAAAATATTCTTGGCTTGCAGAATTCACAAAAAACCGGGAGAAATTTTATGTTCGGCAATAAACCATCGAGAAACCTGTTCGGAATACTCTTTTTAGCTTGTCTCTCAATAATCTTTCCTATCGAAATCGCCGCCCAATGCGGCGGAACTTACTTTAAACGCGTCTCAACCGCTCTGGTGCCCGTTAAGGGTTTCTATTATGAGTCCGGTGACGTCACCGGCGACGGCGTTCCCGATTTAGTCGGACGCACCGCCGATACGCCGCAAAGTTTGGGAACTAAACTTTTTATTTTACCTGCCAACGGGACGGGCGGTTTTGCCGCGCCAATTTACATCGATGCGCCGGCAGGACTAGACCTTACCAATCTTCGGATCGGCGATTTCGACAACGACAATCTTAAAGACATCGTTGGTATCTTTGGCTCGTTTCCGCAATCAATCAAGGTTTATAAAAATAACGGCAACGGAACTTTTACCCCGCAGACATTATTTGCCGTCAGCGGCGAAATTTATTACCTGATTGACATTAACAGCGACGGCAAAGGCGATTTAATAACGCGGTCCGGGAACATTTCATTTTACAGTTTGGGCAACGGCGACGGAACGTTTGCCGCGCCGGTTCAATTTGCTTCGAACGGCGTTTCGGCGGCTGATTTTAACTCGGACGGCAAGGTCGATTTTCTTGCCGGAACAAGTGTTCTGCTCAATCAAGGCGGCGGTATTTTCTCAAACGGCGGCGGTTTCAGTTTAGGTTCTTCCGAATTCGTCGTCGCTGCCAAAGATTTCACGGGCGACGGAAAAGCTGACGTGGTGACGTTGACGCAAGGCACAACCATCAAAGTTTCATTCCTTCTGAATACCGGAAGCGGTTTTCAGCGCACCGATTACACGATTGCGACCGATCAGCAAAATGCAAACCTTTACGGAACTGTTTTCGCCGGTAATTTCAGCGGCAGCAGCAGTCCCGATTTTGTTTACCGCGTCGATGACCAAAACCAAACCATCGTTTACACCAACGACGGCGCGGGAAATTTTTCGGCGCAAACCTTTAATTATAAATTAAACGGTAATGTAGTCGGCGATTTTGACAACGACGGCAAAACCGATGTGGTCAGAGTTTCCGATTCCGTCAACGGCGGCTCGCCCAAGCTTTTCGGCGAAGTCAACGCAACTTTGCAAAAAAATGTCTGCACCCGTCCCGGTCAAACGCGAATCGTGGATTTCGACGCCTCGGGCGTGACCGATTTCAGTTATTGGACTCCGGCGAACGGCACCTGGGCGACGAGGGGAAGTCCGACCGTAAATTGGGGCGCAGGCAGCTTCGGCGATATTCCCGCGCCCGGCGATTTTGACGGCGACGGCAAAACCGACCACGCAATTTATCGCAACAGCACCGGCGTCTGGTGGATTCTTCGCAGTTCGGATAATCAACCGTCTGCGGTTCAATTTGGATTACCGAGCGATAAACCGGTGGTCGGCGATTACGACGGCGACTCGGTTTCCGATCTCGCCGTTTGGCGACCTTCGGATGGAAATTGGTACGTTTTGTTTATGGGAACTCAAAGCTACACAATTGTTCACTGGGGGCAGGACGGCGACAAACCCGTGCCTGAAGATTACGACGGCGACGGCAAAACCGATTTAGCTGTCTTTAGACCGTCAAACGGAACTTGGTATTACCTGAAATCATCCGACCTTAATTTCGTCGCGCTCCAATTCGGCATCAGCACCGATAGACCGGTCGCGGCGGATTACGACGGCGACGGTAAGGCGGATATTGCGGTTTATCGCGATTCGGAAAATATTCTCCACGTTTTGCGAAGCTATAATCTGGGTTACGCGGCTTTCCAATTCGGCAGCGCCGGCGATATTCCGCAGCCCGGCGATTACGACGGCGACTTCGTTTTCGATTTAGGCGTTTATCGCCCCGCCAATCAATCCTGGTATTCGACAAACAGCCTTTACCAAACACCTTTTGGCGCAAGCAACGTCATTCCGACGGCTTCGATTTTAAGAATCGAATAAGTTTGGCTGGAAGACGAAAAACTTTGAGGCATCGAACGCGTTCGATGCCTTTTTTATCTGCCGATGTCACGCCTGAACTGCATTCCGTTCCACGAAATATCGTTGACGGCTTCGTAGGCGCGCGCCAGCGCTTCCGGCAAATTGTCGCCCGCTGCCGTCACGCCGAGAACGCGCCCGCCGGAAGTTATAAAATGCCCGTCAGCGTCACGCGCGGTTCCGGCGTGAAAGATTTCGACCGGCGCATGGCGCTTTGCCAAATCCAAACCGTAAATAATATCGCCGGTCTGCGGCTTGTTCGGATAATGACGCGCCGCGAGAACGACGCACGCCGCGCTTCCCCTTTGCCATTCGATTGCGATTTTATCGAGCGAATCTGCCAGAATGGCTTCGCAGATTTCCGTTAAATCGGTTTTTAGCTGAATCAAAATAACCTGCGTTTCCGGGTCGCCGAACCGCACGTTGTATTCCAGAACGCGCGCGCCGGCGTCGGTCATCATCAAGCCGATAAACAAAATTCCGCGAATCGGAAACCCGTCGGCGCGCGCGCCTTCGAGCGTCGGTTTGACGATTTCTTCCGTAATGCGCGCAGTCTGTTCCATCGATAAAAGATTCGCGTCCGAAACCGTTCCCATCCCGCCCGTATTCGCGCCGGTGTCGCCTTCGCCGATTCGTTTATGGTCGCGCACGGGCGGCATCAGCGCGAAATTCTTACCGTCCGCAAACAAAATCAGTGAAACTTCGCGACCGAACAGACATTCTTCCAGCACGATTTTTTCGGCGGCGTCTTTGCCGGCAAGCAGTTCAAGCTCTTTGATGGCGTCAATCGCGTCGGCGCGATTTTTCGCCACGACGACGCCTTTGCCAGCCGCCAAGCCGTCAGCTTTGACAACCGCCGGCGCGTTTTCGTCGCCGAAAAATCCGCTTTCGAGAATTTTTCGGGCTTCGTCGGTCGAAAATGCGGTTTTGTATCCGGCGGTCGGAATGTTATGGCGCGCCATAAAATCTTTAGCAAAGGATTTGCTTGATTCGAGCTGCGCGGCTTTTTGGCTGACGCCGACGATTTTCAGGTTTCGCTTTTCAAATTCGTCCGTAATTCCGAGCGCGAGCGAAGTTTCGCCGCCGACAAAAGTTAAATCTATCGCGTTTTCCTCGGCAAAATCGGCGAGTTTTTGGATTTCGGTCGGTTTAATCGCGACGCATTCGGCAATTTCGCTGATTCCGGCGTTTCCATCGGCGCAGAATATTTTTTCCGCCTTTTCGCTTTTTTGAAACGCGCGGCACAGCGCATGTTCGCGTCCGCCCGAACCGACGACCAGTATTTTCATAGCTTTAATTTATCTCAAAAACCTGTTTTTTAGTCCACCGAAATGCTATTATTTTTTTAGGCTTTTGCGGGAAGCTGCAAAATTTTGAAACAATGTTGGGCTTCCAAACAAATTATTTTAATTTGTGATGCAGCGCACTTGACAGCCCAGAATATTAGTTATAATTTCAACAATGATTCACTCTAAATATATTTTTACAAATAAGACTGTGTAATCGCTTTAGTTTTACCGAAAAAGCTCGCATTTGCATATTTTAATTTTAAAAGATGCAAATTTTGGCGGTAAATAGTTTTCGCCCCTACCAAATCTTTTATACAATCATTTGATACGAAAGCCGGAAAGCGAGAACAAGGAGGGAAAATGAAACCACAACTTGAAACGCAAAACTTGAAAGATTTTAACGAGAAAACCTTCGCCGACGAGATGGAGCTTAACGATAAAGACATCCTTTGTATCGATTGCGGTGAAGATTTTGTCTGGTCAATCGGCGAACAGGCTTTTTTCCGCGATAAAGGTCTGACGAATCCGCCCAAGCGGTGCAAGGAATGCAAGCACGCGAAAAACGAACGGCTCGCCGCGATTGCCGCCGCACAGGCTGCTGGTGTCAAACAACGAATCGAAGTTGCCGTCCATTGCGCGAAATGTCAATCATACACAACCGTCCCCTTCTACCCTTCGCAAGGTCGTCCGGTTCTTTGCCGCAGTTGTTATCTGGAAAAACATCCCGACTTAATCAACGGTAACTTTAACAAATAATTTTAACCGCCGACGTGAACACTCGGACGGCGTTCGGGGTCGTCTTCGGCTTGTCTTAAGATTTCTCTGGTCACCGGCGCCGTATCTCCTTCGCCGAAGATTATATATCTGATCAGATACGTTATCGGATTGCCTTCGCTCCAGCCGAAATAAACGTGCGGTA
>DASWRC010000245.1:0-8376 GCA_036403375.1 Pyrinomonadaceae bacterium | reverse complement strand
AAACCGGATTGTCAAAATGCTGCCTGTGGCAAGCGCATTTGTGATTGCGTGCGTCGGTGCTGTAATCTGTTATAACTCCGTAGCATAAAAAGGGGAAAACGTAACACTATGAGCGAAATCTTTTTATTTTCAGCCGCCACGACCTTTGCCATTCTCGGATTCGGTTTCGTGCTCGGCTTGAAACACGCGACGGAAGCCGACCATCTGGCGGCGGTTTCGACGATTGTTTCGGAACGCAAAAGTCTCTGGAGCTCGACGCTTATCGGCGGTCTCTGGGGAGTGGGGCATACGATTTCGCTTTTTCTGGCGGGAATTTTTGTTTTACTTTTGGACTTTAAAATCAGCGAGCAAACCGAACGCGCTTTGGAATTCTGTGTCGGAATTATGCTTACGTTTCTGGGTTTGAATGTTCTCAGAAAACTCTTGAAAGGCGGAAAGTTTCATTTTCACGCGCACGAGCACGGCGTGCGCCAACACGTGCATCCGCATATTCACGCGCCCGGACAGGAACCCGAAACGGATTCGCATCACGGCTTGAAATTCAGCCCGCGCGCGCTGGTCATCGGAATGGTTCACGGTTTGGCGGGCAGCGCGTTTCTGATGATTCTGATTTTGCAAACTATCGAATCGCGGATTGTCGGATTGTTTTACGTGATTGTTTTCGGCGTCGGCTCAATCGGCGGAATGATGCTGATGAGCTTTCTCGTCGGTCTGCCGTTTCATTTTACCGCCGCGAAATTCAACCGGCTCAACTATATTCTGCAATCGGTCGCCGGTTTATTCAGTATCGCTTGGGGACTTTATATCCTCTACGAAAAAGGCGTTACGGAAGGTCTCTTCGGTTAGTTGTCAGCTTTTGATTTGAAAAATTTGATTTAACTTTGGCGGTTTGGCGGGAAACTTATTCTCCCGCCGAGCCGCCAAGATTTTTTAAGCAGCAGAAATCAGGGCGCTTCCCTTCAATTTGAAAACGCAATTGCAGCGCCAAATATAATTTTATAAACTCGAATCCCGCTCGCGCGGAATTTTTTTATTTTTGCGCCCGGAAATAAAAAACGGCTCTTCACCGCCGGCGAAGTTTTGTTATAATTATTCTCGTCATAACACTTTAATTCAGCTTACTTCGCACAAACTATGGAGAAAAAGCCGGCAAAACTTATCTTTCGGGGGAAGGAGTATCAATCGTTTTCGGAATGTTATAAAGACAATCTCGATATTGCGCGGGTCAGCATTCCGACCTTCGTCAAGCGGGTCAGAGAAGGATTGCCGATTGAAGCCGCTCTAAAAAATCCGAAGGGCAGAACGCTCGTCACGCGACTCGGCTCGCACACGGTAGACGGCGTCGAATACGAAAATCTGCCGTCGATTGCGCGCGCCTACGGTCTGAAAGAATCGCTCGTTTACCGGCGCTATCATCGCGGACTTCGCGGGACTGAGCTGATTCCGCCCAAACTCAGAAAAGATTACGTGCGTCCCGCGCCGAAGCCGAAACCGCCGTCGCGCTGGCAGATTGTCGTGCGGAACGTAACCTACAGAAGTCTGCGCGAAGCCTGCCGCGCGCTCGGCGTGCAGGTTCACACCTATCGCAATCGCCGCAATCGCGGCTGCACGCTCGAACAATCGCTCGGTCTCGTGCCGATTCCCAAAAAGCCTCGCCGGGGCGCGAAGCTTTATGAAATAGAGGGCGAAGAGCTGTGTCTCAACGACATCAGCAGTAAATACAATATCGACCCGACGACGTTTAAGCGCCGCATCGAAAAAGGGATACCGCACTACGAAGCCGCTACCAAGCCGAGTCGCCGGGGTAAGTCGAAAAAGAAATAAATTCCGAAGTTTATAGTTTTATTAATTTTTGTCTGGAAGGTTCAAAAAAACAATATGAAAATAAATCGCCGTAATTTCCTGGTACTTTCTTCTTCCGCCGCGCTGCTCGCCGGCAGCGCGGGCAAGACGGAAGCGCAAACCAAAAAAGCTTCTGCTGCGGTCGTCAAACCGTTGTCGCTCGAAAACCGGAAGGTAACGGTTTATACAACGGCTGAAAAGACCGATTACCGAATCTCGCCGACCGGGACGGCGGAATTCAAACAGATGGGACAGCCGCTCGAAACGCAGATTTGCGTGTTTGTCGACCCCGCGAAAACTTATCAAACATTCCTCGGCATCGGCGGCGCGCTGACTGACGCATCGGCTGAAACTTTCGCCAAAATGCCGGCGGACCGGCAACAGGAAATTTTGAACGCGTATTTCGACGCCGACAAAGGCATCGGCTACACCCTGGCGCGCACCAATATTCACAGCTGCGATTTTTCGAGCGGCAGCTACACCTACGTCGCGGAAGGCGATAAAGATTTGAAGACGTTCAGCGTCGAGCACGACCGGCAGTTTCGCATCCCGTTTATCAAAAAAGCGATTGCGGCAGCCGGCGGAAAATTGACGCTGTTTGCCAGCCCGTGGAGTCCGCCCGCCTTTATGAAAGACAACAATAACATGCTCAAGGGCGGGAAACTCAAGCCCGAGTTTTACGGCGGGTGGGCGAATTATTACACGAAATTCATCCGCGCCTACGAGCGTGAAGGCATCCCCGTCTGGGGCATTTCCATTCAAAACGAGCCGATGGCGACGCAAAAGTGGGAATCGTGCATTTACTCGGCGGAAGAAGAACGCGATTTTCTCAAAAATCACCTCGGACCGGCGATGAAAAAGGCAGGCTTGGGCGATAAAAAAATCATCGCCTGGGACCATAACCGCGACCTTATCTACCAGCGCACGAGCACGATGCTCGCCGACCCGGAAGCCGCGAAATACGTCTGGGGCATCGGCTATCACTGGTACGAGCCGTGGAGCGGCGGCGAGGCAATGTACGATAACGTCCGCCTGGTCAACGAAACCTATCCCGATAAAAAGCTGATCTTTACCGAAGGCTGCGTCGAGGCGTTCAAGATGGATAGAATTTACAACTGGACTTTCGGCGAAAGATACGCCGCCTCGATGATTAACGATTTCAACAACGGCACGGTCGGCTGGACGGATTGGAACGTGTTACTGGACGAAAACGGCGGACCGAATCACGTCGGCAATTTCTGTTTTGCGCCGGTTCATGCCGATACAAAAAACGGGAAAGTAATCTACACGAATTCCTATTACTACATCGGGCATTTTTCAAAATTCATCCGACCCGGCGCGCGCCGCATCGTCAGCAGCCCGAGCCGCAGCGCGCTTCTCTCGACCGCTTTTACCAACGCGGACGGCAAAACGGCGGTTGTCGTGATGAATCGCGGCGAAAAGGAAGTTCCGTATTTTCTCTGGATCGACGGCAAAGCGGCGGAAGTCAAAGCGCCGCCGCGCTCGATTCAGACGCTTGTTTTTTAAGTGTTACCGCCAGGTTAGAAGAAATCGCCGGATTTTATTTCACCGCCGCCCGGGGGACGCCGACGAAGGCAGAGAGTTTATTTTTAATTTACTCTGCGACCGGCGGCGGTGAAATTTAACATAACCGCCTCAGGACGACAAATTTTTTAATATTTTCCTGACTTTCGCCAACGTTTTGATTTCAAATCGCGTCAAACTTTATGCTAATATCGTCCGTAATAACCGATTAACTGGCTTTTTACAAATAACCGACTTTTTACAGTTCTAAAAAATGAAACTTTATTTTCGAGGGAAGGAATATCAATCGTTTTCGGAATGCTATAAAGATAATCTGGACATCGCCAGGATAAGTATTCCGACCTTTGTGAAACGTGTCCGGGAAGGCAAATCCGTCGAGGAAGCCTTAACGTCGCCGAAAGGCAGAACTCTCATCTCGCATCTCGGCTCGCACACGGTAGACGGCGTCGAATACGAAAATCTGCCGTCGATTGCGCGCGCCTACGGTCTGAAAGAATCGCTCGTTTACCGGCGCTATCATCGCGGACTTCGCGGCATTGAACTGATTCCGCCCAAACTCAGAAAAGATTACGTGCCGCCGCCGCCGAAGCCGAAAAAGGAATCGCCGTGGAAAATCACGGTTAAAGGCGTCGAGTATCGCAGCCTGCGCGAAGCCTGCCGCAAATTGGGCGTCGATGTCAGCACGTTTACCAACCGCCGCGCGAAAGGCTACACCATCGAACAGTCGCTCGGGCTCGACCCGATTGTCCGCCCGCCGCGCCAAACCGGCAAAATCTACGAAATCGACGGCGAAATGTACTCGCTCACGGAAGTCGGCAAGAAATTTAACATCAACCTGATGACTTTCCTGCGCCGCCTCGACAAGGGCATCTCGCCCAAAGAAGCGGCGACGATGAAGCCGATGAAAAAAGGCAAGCCGAAGAAACGATAAAGGGATGTTGAAATATAAAAAAGTCTTAATTACAAATAAACAGGTCTGTTTCTTGCGCCGTTTGCGATAAAAAGCAAACGGCGTTATGATGTGGCTGAAAATCTTTGGTTAGCTCGTAAATTATCGTAAAAATATTTTGACAAGTCGGGGAAGGATTTATCCTGCGCTATTTTATTTTAAGAGAGGTGCAGATAATGTTAACCAAGACCAGAAAAATCTATTCGTTCAGCGTTTCTCCCGTCCGTATTGTTGTATTCCTACTAATTTTATTCCTGCTTTTTTTAGCCGGTGCCCGCGCGCAAAGTCCGGTTAAAAAGAATTTACCCGTCTGGCAAAACTATAAAGGCGTCACTATCGGAATGGCTGCCGACGAGGTTCGCAAAAAACTCGGCGCGCCGAAATCCGAGGACGCGGACGGCTTTTTCTATGTTTTCTCCGATTCGGAAAACGCGCAGGTGCTGATTGACGCGGAAAAGAAAGTGCGCACCATCTCGGTCGTTTTTGCGGCTGAGAACAGCGCGTCGCCAAAATTCGCGGACGTGTTCGGAACTACCGCCGCCGTTGAAGCAAAGCCCGACGGCTCGATTTTCAAGATGATTAAATACCAGGACGCCGGCTACTGGGTTTCATACAACCGCATGGCAGGCGAAAAAGCGACGGTCATCGTGATGATTCAGAAAATGTAGAAATAGGTCAGAGCCGCCCGCGACAATGGAGAGGTAAACATTTAGCTGCGGAGAAACCGGGGATGCACGCGGATTAAATCACAAAATTAAAATCCGCGTTTCTCCGCGTTCATCCCCGGCTTAAAAGGTAAACTCCCATCTTCGCAGACGGTTCTGATTATTCCGGATACCATCGATAATTCGGCGTTTGCAGGCGTTTGATTGAACCGGTTTCTGTGTCGCGTAAGAACAGAAATACGTCGTAGCTCATAATAAGGCGGCGCAGCTCGGGATTTATCTCTTTGCTGGTGCGCGCGTAATCGAAAAGCGGTCGCAAATCGACCACTGCGCCCGAAGCGTCGCCGTTTTTGGAAACTTCGGAAGCGATTTTCGCGATTTGGGCAAACGCGCCTTTATAAACGTAATCGGCATCGACCGCCGTGTAGATGTGGAAGGATTTCCGGTCGTTGAAATTTGCGAGCTCCGACAGATAATTGCCCAGAGTATATTGCTCGGTGCGTTCCGACATTCCGCGATAGAGGTGAAGCTGCCCGAACATCGCGAGCACTTTCGGCAGCGCCTCGCCCGATTTTTGAGCTTCGCGGTAATGCCGTGCAAAAAGCCGTTTCATATTCAGCTCGCGCATTTTTCCCGATTCGTAAAAAACGGCTGACGACGGTCGCGGCTGAGCGGCATACGGCGCGAAAATACGGTTTGAAAGCGCTATTTGCTCAATCAAAAATTCGGCTTCCGAATCCTTCGGCGGTTTAAAAGCATTTCGCAGCGCCTCGAAATCTTCCGCTTTCGCGACGTACACGAGATAATGAACGTTTTTCGCGAACCGTTCTTTTTCGTATTCCAGCGCATTGTCGAGCAGCTTTTGCGCCGCCGCGCGGGCTTCTTTGTGCGGCGCGATTTTTACCAATCTTTCATAAATATGCGCCGCGCCGAAAACCTGATTCAAGCCCCACACCGGATATTTCGCGTTTGAAATTTTACCGGCGTCGCCAATCATCTGCATTTCGTTTTCGGTCGGCAGGTGAAATGCGTTCGGAAACTTCAGCGCCAGGTTGATAACCGCTTCGCCGCCGCCTTTTTTCGCCGCCTTCGACAGCATCTTGCCCCAGACGGCGTCTTCTTCGAGTGCGAGATAATTGAAATCATACTTTTCGTGCAGCATACGAAAAAGCGCGTCGCCGAATTCGTGAACCGCGCGTTTGTTGTGTTCCTCGCCGAGCGCGACGAACTGCGCGTCGGCGAGCGAGGATTCGATTATTTCCGCGCCCTTGCCCGAAAGCCTGCCATTTTGAATCTGAACCGGAAACGCGTTGGCGCGCAGCAGATTCTCGAACGAATCGCTCTGCGCGCTGGCTTCTGCAAAAGCCAGCGCACCTAAAATTAAACAACATATAAATTTCGATAGTTTCATACCGTCTTATAAATTCCTTCTTGTCAAAGCATCTTGATTTTGAAAACCAAAGTCATTCATCAGACAGGAAAACACCGCCCAGGTAATTTTTGTGACTTGGCTTAAAATGCAAAGACCATTCCGTTATCAAAGCCGCCGCGCCGAAAGACATTTAGCATTTCGGGCGGCGCGAAAATCAGATGTTCAGCCGTTTCAGGATTTGTGGTAAAATCGGCAAAAGAGGTTTCAAACTATGGAAGTTACGATCAGTTTGCCCGAAAAAGTTTTTGCCAATTTGTCGAGCGTGGCGAGCAAATCGCATCGGCGGGTTGATGAAGTTATTGCCGAAAAGATCGAACGTGATTTTGCGATTGATGCGGACGAATTGGAAAAACAAATTGCCCTTTGTTCCGATCAGGAAGTTTTAGAATTAGCCGAAATCACGATGCCCTTGAAACAGGACGCACATTTGAGCCGTTTGCTGAACAAACAAAACGAAGGAAATCTAAGCGCGGACGAGCAAAACGAAATGTGGCAATTGATGGAAACGAACAGACTCACAACTTTGAAAAAGGCTTACGCTTTACGCGAAATCTCACGGCGCGGTTTAGATGGCAAGGATTAAAAAAGATTTAGATGAAACGCTTCGCCGCCAAGCGAAAAACCGTTGCGGCTACTGCCTCAATCTGCAGGAACTTTTGCCTTACAAACTCGAAATCGAACATCTCATTCCAAAATCGGCAGGCGGCACATCCACGGAAGAAAATCTCTGGCTCGCCTGCCGCGAATGTAACGCGCACAAAGCCGCGAAAACCGAAGCCGTTGATAATCTCACGGGAAAAACTGTTAAACTTTTCAATCCGCGCCGTCAAAATTGGCACGAGCATTTCGATTTCAGCCCCGACAAAACCGAAATCATCGGCAAAACACCTTGCGGACGCGCTACCGTCGAAAGTCTACAAATGAACAATTTCTATCAAACCACCGCGCATTCGATTTGGGTTGAAATGAATAAATTTCCGCCGCAAGACATTTAGAACTTCGGACGACGCAAAAATGTACGAGTTGGCTCTTATGAAAACGGATTACTCATTTATGCTTTGTTCTCGTTTCTTATTGTTTTTATCTTTCCGTCTAAATTCCTTAATATGATTCCAAATGTAAAACAGACAAAAAAGAATGACACTGATTAAAAGCGTAGTTTTAATTACAAATGCTTCTATCAAATCAAAATGACTCAAAATGTTCTTTATTTCTTCCATAATTCTATTACTCTTTGTTTATAAAAATAAGCAGTCAAATTTCTTTAACTGCTTATATTTTACTAGGAAAAATAAGTAATACTGGTTTAATTATATTGTCTGAAAATTATGAGAACATTATTTTATCGTGAGATATTTTGATGTTTAAAAGCTCGACAGCGAACCGCATATCTCATTCCATTTTGTTTAATTGAATACCAGCCAGTTCCGTCGCACCTACAAATACACTTAGAAGTTAAAGGTCGGGGATTAATTTTCTCTTTTTCATTTGAAACAGCTTTGTTACCTGAATTTTTAGTAAAACAAGAAAGAACTGTTTTTGGGTTTAGTTGAATTGATTCAAAGCGATTTTTTCTATAACCACCGTTCAAACTAAACCATTCAAAATCAGAAGTAGATTCTCCTGTTATAAAAGTATGATAAATACTTGATGAGCTAAGATTTAGCAACTCAAATTTGGGATTATAAAATAAACCGTAACCGGGTTGAGCTATCCATTCAGGTTCAAGCTTTCCATTTTTTAATTTCCATAACACAAAGCCTGCATTCCAAAGCTCTAAACTTTGTAGTTTAACCAATGTGGCAGTTAAAGATGTTTCAAAAAGCTGAGAAACTTCTTTTAAAGACTGTAGAGAAGGTGCAAATTCTTTTATCACTTTTGAAAATATCGGTGTGGGCATCAAAAGTTCCGACGCGGCAATATTACAAAGACGTTCTTCATCT
>DASWRC010000244.1:0-34191 GCA_036403375.1 Pyrinomonadaceae bacterium | reverse complement strand
AGGGAATTTAAATAAGTCCCGTAAACTTTTTTGCAAAAATGAGAAGCGCTTTTGGTTTCGGGATTTGGATTTAAGAAATCCAGAATCCGAAATCCAAAAACAAAATCATTTTTGCCGAAAGCAAAAAATATTATGGCTAGATATAGAGAAGCGGTGTGCCGTCTGTGCCGTCGCGAAGGTGGAAAATTATTTTTGAAAGGCGACCGTTGTTATAAACCGTCGTGTCCGATTGAAAAACGCGGAACGAATCCGCCGGGACAACACGGCGCGGCGCGACGCAAAATGCTCGCCGGTTATGGTCAACAGCTCCGGGAAAAACAGAAAGTAAAGCGCATCTACTTCGTGCTTGAAAAACAATTCCGAAATTATTTCGAAAAAGCGTTGCGCCAGAAAGGCGTAACGGGTGAAAACTTGCTTTTCATGCTTGAGCGTCGTCTCGACAACGTCGTTTACCGCGCAGGTTTTTCGACCTCGCGCCGTCAGGGACGCCAATTAGTCAATCACGGACATATTTTCGTCAACGGTAAAAAGGTTGATATTCCGTCTTTTCAGGTAAAAGTCGGCGATGTTATCAGCGTGAAAGACAAGAGCACGAAAAACGTGCACGTCGAAGGCGCCTGGCAGACGGCTGTCGGTCGCGGTCGCCCGAATTGGATTTCGGCGGGCGGTGAAGATTTGAGCGTTTCGATTGCGGCGCTGCCGAAGCGTGATGACGTTGACGCAACCATTAACGAACAGCTTATTGTTGAGCTTTATAGTAAATAGTTCATAGAGTTCGTAGAGTTCGTAAGGGTTTTTAGAGTTTGTTTTTACTCTATGAACTCTAAAAATTCTACGAACTCAATACACTTTAAAAAAGAATATGGCACAAAATAATAATTGGACGGATTTTCAGATGCCGACGCGGTTAGAAGTTGAAAAAGAAACTTTGACCGACCGTTACGGTAAGTTTTACGCACAGCCTTTCGAGAGAGGTTTCGGAACAACTATTGGAAATTCCTTGCGCCGCGCGCTTCTTTCATCAATCGAAGGAGCGGCGATTACGGCAGTCAAGATTGAAGGCGTCGAACACGAATTTTCGTCCATCAAAGGAGTTGTCGAAGATGCTACGGACGTGATTTTGAATCTCAAACAAATTCCGTTCACGCTGCACGGCGGCGCCCCGAAAACTTTAACGATCAGCAAATCGGGCGCGGGCGAAGTAACCAGCGCCGATATTGACGCCGACGGCGACGTTGAAATTCTCGATACCGGTGTTCACATCGCAACCATCGGCGCAGGTGGTGATATCAGCATCGAAATGCGTCTGAAATCGGGACGCGGCTACGTTTCCGCTGAATTTAACAACGACGAAGACCTGTCCTTAGGTTACATTCCGATTGATTCGGTTCACACGCCGATTAAAAAGGTGAATTACAACGTCGAAAAAACCCGCATGGGTTCGAATACCGAATACGACAAATTGACGATTGAGGTGTGGACGGACGGGTCTGTTAAACCGGACGATTCAATCGGTCTGGCGGCAAAGCTCGTCAAAGACCACATGTCGATTTTCGTTAATTTCGAAGAAGAAGAAGACGAATTCAAATACGAAGACATCGCGCGTCCGCCGCTTCTTCGCAACGACCTTTTAGACCGTTCGGTTGACGAGCTGGAGCTTTCGGTTCGCTCGTACAACTGTTTGAAAAACGCGGATATCCGCTCGATTCGCGACCTTATTAAACGCAGCGAGCGCGACATGCTCAACACTAAAAACTTCGGTAAAAAATCCTTGACGGAAATCAAAGACCTGCTTCACGGCATGGGCTTGGATTTCGGGATGGATTTTGACGAGCAGGGCAATCCGATTCCGGGTTCGGGCGGACGAGATTTAGATTAGAATTAAAGTGGTCAGCGGTCAGTGGTCGGTGGACAGAAAAATCCATCTGAACGCCGGCTGCCGACCACTGACCACTTATAGATATGAGACACTTAAAAGCACATCGTAAATTGGGCAGAACGACGGAGCACCGCATTTCTTTGCTCAGAAACCTGGCGACTTCGTTGATTAACGCGGAAAAGGAATATATCGTAACGACCGTTCCGAAAGCCAAAGAACTGCGCCCGTTTGTCGAAAAAGTTATCACTCTGGCGCGCAAAGCGCAAATTTTAACCGGTGACGATTCGGCAGCACAGGCAGTTCACCTACGCCGCCAGGCAGCGCGTTATTTCCATTCGGGCAACACGACATTTAAGCAGCAGCAGAGCCGTTTTCGCGGTAAAAAAGGGGAAACGAAAGAGCCGATTGAACGCACGGCGGGCGTCAAAGCCGTCCAGCGCCTTTTCAGCGAACTCGGTGCGCGTTACAAAGACCGCAACGGCGGTTATACTCGTATTATTAAACTCGGTCGCCGGCAGGGCGATAATGCCGAAATGGCGGTTATCGAATTGGTCGATAACGCGAAAGAATTGGCGGCGAAAAAATAATCAGGAGTAAGGCTTAATGAGTGAACAAGCGGCTTCAGCCAAAGCAAAAGCGGAAACAGGTAAACCGCGCAGTTCGAAGAAAACGAGCGATACGCCGAAGGCTTCGCTCAATATGCAGGAACTGCGCGAGCTTGCCGAATTGGTCAACGAGTACGGATTTACCGATTTCGAATTCGAAAACGAAAATATTCGTATTCACTTGAGCAAAATAGCTCCGCCGCAGCTTGTTCAGGCAGTTCAGCCGGCAGCGTCTTCGCCGGCTCCCGTCGCCGCTGCGCAGCAAACAGCCGGTTCAACAACTTCGGCTGAATCTGTTGCGGCTGAACCGGCGGCTGATTCTGATGCTGATTTGTTCAAAATAACTTCGCCGATTGTCGGCACGTTTTATCGCTCGCCGTCGCCGGACAAGCCGTCTTATGTCGAGGAAGGCGACAGGGTTTCCGAAAACACGACCGTCTGCATCGTCGAAGCAATGAAGCTGATGAACGAAATTCAGGCGGAAACATCAGGCGAAGTCGTCAGAATCTACGTCGAAAACGGTCAACCGGTCGAATACGGTCAGCCGCTTTTCGGGATTAGAAAGTAAAATCAGCCACGAACTACACAAATTACACAAATATTTTCTTTTATTCGTGTTATTCGTGTAATTCGTGGCTAAATTTCTGTTAATGAAAAAACGCGAAATTCGCAAAATTTTAATCGCCAATCGCGGCGAGATTGCCTGCCGGATTATCTGGACGTGCAAGGAGATGGGCATCAAAACGGTTGCCGTTCATTCGGAAGCCGACCGCGAAGCGCTGCACGTTCGTTTTGCCGACGAAGCCGTCTGCATCGGCGCGCCGCCGTCCGCGCAAAGCTATCTGAACATTCCGGCAATCATCAGCGCGGCGGAAATTACGAACGTTGACGCGATTCACCCGGGCTACGGGTTTCTGGCGGAATCGGAAACATTTGCGAAAATTTGCGAAGACTGCAATATCAAATTCATCGGACCGCGCCCGGAAGTCATCAAGATGATGGGCGATAAGGTCGAAGCGCGGCGGACGATGGCGGCTGCCGGCGTTCCTATTTTACCGGGTTCGCCCGACCCGATTGAAGATGCGGACGAGGCGGTAAGATTAGCAAAAGAAATCGGTTTTCCGGTGATTATCAAAGCCGCGGCAGGCGGCGGCGGACGCGGAATGCGGATTGTGCGCCGCGAAGAAGATTTAGCCAATAACCTCGAACTCGCCCAAACCGAAGCGCTCGCTGCCTTTAAAAACGGCTCGGTTTATATCGAGCGTTACATCGAGCGCCCGCGTCACATCGAAATTCAGGTTTTGGCGGACGAATACGGCAACTGTATCCATCTTTTCGAGCGCGAATGCTCGATTCAGCGGCGGCATCAGAAGCTTTTGGAAGAAGCGCCGTCGCCGGTCATTACGCCGGAACAGCGCGCGAAAATGGGCGCGGTCGCAGTTAAAGCATGTCAGGAAATCGGCTATTCGAACGCGGGAACTTTTGAGTTTTTACTGGACGAAGACGGTTCTTTCTATTTTATGGAAATGAACACGCGCGTGCAGGTCGAGCATCCGGTAACTGAAATGGTCACGCTCGTCGATATCGTCCGCAATCAGATTCGTATCGCGATGGGCGAAAAACTCGGCTTCACGCAGGACGAATTACAGCTTTTCGGGCATTCAATCGAATGCCGCATCAACGCCGAAGATCCCGAAAAATTTACGCCCAGCCCGGGCAAAATTACGGCTTTGAATCTGCCCGGCGGTCCGGGCGTGCGCGTCGATACGGCGGTTTATCCCGGCTACGTCGTGCCGCCGTATTATGATTCGATGATTGCAAAATTGATTGTTCACGCGCGCACTCGTGAATCGGCGATTGCCCGGATGCGGCGCGCGCTCGAAGCAATGGTCGTCGAAGGCATTAAAACGACGATTCCGCTTCATCTGAAGATTATGTCGGACGAAAAATTTCAGAAAGGGGATTTTTCGACTAAGTTTATGGAAGAGTTCAAGCACTAAAACATTGCTTAGTCCGGGTTAATTATGTTAATTTTATAAAGACTATTAACCTATCAATTAAGAGTTAAAAATCAAATTTTCGCGGTTACCGTTTTAAATTAACGGAGTTACTGCGAGCATCAGGAGAGGCTATTTTTAGTATTAAAAATTTATGGCAACAGCTACAGAATTAAAAGAAAAAATCGTTGGCGATTACAAAACACACACATCGGACACGGGTTCGTCACAAGTGCAAATTGCGCTTTTGACACAGCGCATCAATGAATTGACGGAACATTTCAAAATTCATAAAAAAGACAATCATTCACGCAGAGGCTTACTGAAAATGGTCTCGCGCAGAAGAAAATTGCTCGATTATCTCAAACGTAAAGAAATTAACGAATATCACACGATTATTGAGAGATTGGGAATCAGAAGATAGTTGCGAGTGGCGGATAGAGAGTTGAGAGTAAGAATAAAACACTGACCCTCTCTACAATCCACTCACAAAATTGACGGCTTCGAGTCATTGTAAGAGCAGGTTCTCTCGAAGAGTTTGTTAAAGGTTTGCTGAACGTGACAGCGGATTTGGCTTTTAGCAGAAGAGAACGGTCGTTGAATATATTCAAAGGCGGCGGAAAAAGCATCACGGCGAGCTTTTCCGTCGCTTTTTGTTTAAGAGGAAATCACAAGATGATAAACAGAAAATACTTAAAAGAATCAATTAAGCTCGGCAACGGCGAATTGACGGTGGAAACAGGGAAGGTTGCTAAACAAGCCGACGGTTCAGTCGTCATTCAATACGGCGACACAATGATTTTGGTAACGGCTGTCAGTCAGCACACGGCAAGAGAAGGACTGGATTTTTTTCCGCTGACGGTCGAATATCGTGAATCAACTTACTCTGCCGGGAGAATTCCGGGAAATTATTTCCGTCGCGAAGGTCGCCCCTCGGAAAAAGAAACTTTGACGTGTCGTTTAATTGACCGTCCCGTTCGCCCGCTCTTTCCCGACGGCTATCGTTTCGAAACGCAAATTATCTGCACGGTCATTTCCGCCGACAGCGAAAACGACCCGGATGTTTTCGCTATTACCGGCGCTTCGTGCGCGATGTATCTTTCGGATATTCCGTTTGAAACTCCGATTGCCGGAGTTCGCATCGGTCTGATTGAAGGAAAATACATCATCAATCCGAGTTATGACGAACGCCGCGATTCACAATTGAATTTGGTCGTCGCAGGAACGGAAGAAGCAATCGTCATGGTCGAATCCGAAGCCAAAGAAGTTTCGGAAAAAATTATGGTCGAAGCCTTGATGCTCGCGCACAAGGAAATCAAACGCCTTTGTTTGTGGCAGAAAGAGCTTTTCAAAGCGCTCGAAATCACCAAACGCGAATTTGTCGCGGCGCCGCTCGATGAAGCGCTGCTGACGGAAATCGAACAAAACTACACCGATAAACTGCGCACCGCGCTCGATTCGACCGGCAGAGATAAATTATCGACTTATGCGGGACTTGACGCTTTGAAAAAAGAAGTCGTCGAAAGCTATCCCGAAGACGCGCCCGAAAAACGCGTGATGGCTGGAAAAGTTTTCTCGCATTTGAAGGAAAAAATCTTTCGCGAAGATATCTTAGGCAATCGCCGCCGTCCTGATGGACGTAAATTCTCGGAAATCCGCCCGGTCACGTGCGAAGTCGGCTGGCTTCCGCGCGTTCACGGCTCGTCACTTTTCACACGCGGCGAAACGCAGGCGATTGTCACGACGACTCTGGGAACAAAGGACGACGAGCAGTTTATGGATGATTTGGAAAAAGGCGAAACTAAACGCCGCTTCCTGCTGCATTACAATTTCCCGCCGTATTCGGTCGGTGAAACCGGCAGAGTCGGAAGCTCGTCACGGCGCGAAATCGGACACGGAAATCTGGCGCGCCGCGCGCTCGAAGCCGTTTTGCCGAGCGAACAGGAATTTCCGTACACGCTTCGTATCGTTTCGGACATTACCGAATCGAACGGTTCGAGCTCGATGGCGTCGGTTTGCGGCGGCTGTCTGAGCTTGATGGACGCCGGTGTGCCGATTAAGCGACCGGTCGCGGGCGTTGCGATGGGCTTGGTGATGGAAGGAAATCGTTACGCGATTCTCTCGGACATTGCGGGCGCGGAAGATCATTACGGCGACATGGATTTTAAGGTCACGGGAACGGAAGAAGGTATTACCGCGCTTCAGATGGACATCAAAATCGGCGGCATCAACGCGATGATTTTGCAGGAAGCACTCGAACAGGCGCGCAAAGGTCGGCTTCATATTCTGAACATTATGAAGGAAGCGATTGCCGAACCGCGCGAGGACATTTCGCCGTTTGCTCCGCGCATTATCACGATGCAGATTCATCCGGACAAAATCCGCGAAGTTATCGGTAAGGGCGGCTCGGTTATTCGCTCGATTACCGAAGAAACAGGAGCGAAAATCGATATTTCCGACGACGGTACGATTTCGATTGCGACTGCCGACGGCGGCGCGGCGCAGGCGGCGATCGACCGCATCAAGGCGATTACCGCCGAAGCGGAAATCGGCGAAACCTATCTCGGAACGGTTCAGCGAATCGTCGATTTTGGCGCGTTCGTCGAAATTTTCCCCGGCGTCGAAGGACTTCTGCACATCTCGGAAATTTCCGAGCGCCGAATCCGCGACGTGCGCGACGAGCTGAAAGAAGGTCAGCAGATTATGGTCAAATGCATCGGCAAGGAAGGCAATAAAATCAAGCTTTCGCGCAAAGCCGTTTTGCAGGAAGAAAAATCGGCGCAGCAAGCGTAAGCTAAAATGTTTTGAGTATCCCGGTTTAGTCGGCTGTTGATGGGATGAAGCCGACTAAACCGGAATACTCTGAACTTTAAGGAAAGACGAAAGCCGGAAGTGAAATTTACTTCCGGCTTTCGTCTTTTCGCACTTTAAAGTCTTTATTTGGAAAAAAATGCATGAAATCGAAACAATTTGTGGAAATTTTTTGGGATTGCGCCTTTCAGTCAGTTGACAGCTAGCATTAAAGAAATTTTTAGAGGAAAAATTAAGACGATTTGCACAGAAAATCAGTGCATTTTATCTGATTTTTTGGTATAGTCTGTGCCACAAGCCTTTATAAAAAAAAATTAATTTGTAGTTCGGATAAAAAACTCGACTGAAGCTGTGTTTTCTTACAGAAATCTAAAGTTCGGCTAGGTAAAAATGATGATAAATTTTAAATTCAGATTTTCTCTTGCGGCATTCAGCTTGATGTCCATCCTGACATTAACCTTTACAGCAACCGCCGCACCCGTCAAATTCAATCAGGTCGTGCAGATTGTCAACGTCAAACCGGGCAACGCCAAAACCGGCGCGTTCGCTCAGCTGCGTCTCTCGAATGATTTAATCGTGTTCGGTGACGACGGCGACGGCGATGACGGCACGAAGACGCCGCAACAGGACGACCGTGTTATTACGGAAATAAAAACCGATGTCGTCGAAGACGAAAATTGCCAGTGTGAAGATGTCCTGGTGGACGTAAAACACGGCTTTCCGAAATGGGCTTTGTTAGGTCTTGGAGCAATTCCGCTAATTTTTATCACGACGCATAAAGATAAAACGCCGACGCCGACTTCGACGCCGACACTGACGCCGACGCCGACAACAACGCCGACAACGACGCCAACGCCTTGTGAGCCGGGAACTCCGGTGTGTCAGACGATTACACCGACGCCGACGCCGACGCCGACCGTAACGCCGACGCCGACCATCACACCGACGCCGCCGCCCGAACCGGTGCCGGAACCGATGACGATTCTTCTTTTCGGAACGGGATTAGCCGGAATTGGTCTGGCGGCACGACGCAAATTCGGCAAAAAGTCGGATAAGAGCGAGGAATAAGGATTGATTTTGAGTTACTGCGGCAGTCGCCTGCGGCAGTAACTCAAAATATTAGAGAGGATAAAAAAATGCGAAAAATAAGTTTTAATTTTTTGTTTATTATCGGGCTGATGCTCACTTTGGGAATGACTGCGGCTTTCGGTTTCAGCAACGACGAAAAAAATAAACGACCCAAAAACACGGGAATTTTGACCGTTAAAACTTCGCCGGCTTCGTATCCGGTCAAAATTGACGGAAATTATATCGGGATGAGCGGCACGAGCGAAAGCAGCAGCGCCGACTTCTTTCTCGAACCGGGCACGCACCGGCTCGAAATCGAATTTCCGAACGGTAAAATGTATACGAAAGATGTTGAAATCACTCGTGACCGCAAAAACTGCGTTTGCTTGAAATATATCGAAGAAACCATTAAAAGACCTTGCCCGTACGACGTTTCGGTAAGCGCGCCGGAACGCGTTCTGGAAGGCGATTTGATTACGTTTGCGGCTTTTAACAACGTCGCCGGTTCGAGTACGCCGCTTACATACCGCTGGAAGGTTTCGCCCGACACGGTGCGCATCGCGAGCGGTCTCGGAACCTCGGCAATCACGGTTGATACGACCGGCATGGGCGGGCAAAGGATAACTGCGGAATTGGACGTGACGGACGAGGTTTACGGCAAAACCTGTTTTCAGAGAAATGCGGTGCCGACCGACGTTGAAAGCCCGAAAAAAATCGAAGCGTTCAGATGTGACGAGTTTCAATCGGGACCGTTCGACGATACGAAAGCGCGTTTCGACAACTGCGTTATTCAACTGCAGGGAAGCCCCGACACGCAGCTTTACATCATCATTTATCCGGGCACGGACAAAATCAGCATGACGCGCAACACTTACGATAATCTCAGCAAACGCACGCTCGATTATCTCGTCAAAGCGCGCGGCGTCGACCCGAGGCGAATATCAATCGTCAAAGGTCCGAGCAACCGTTTGAAAACAACCTACGAAATCTGGTTCGTTCCGCCGGGCGCACCGCTGCCGGTTCCGCAATAAAGCGGAAAAGGAGTATAGAAAAGGAGAAAGGGAGATTCCGCGCGCGGAGCTTCCCTTTCTTTTTGTGTTTGGCTGCGTCGCACCGTTTTCAACTATCCGTTACCGGCTTTTCACTTTGACTCGCAGTTCGTTGTAAAATCTAAACTTTGATTTTGCCGATTAACCCACACGTCGCAAATCGCAAATTGCAAATCGAAAATAACTTATGACAGCACCGAATATTGAAACGATTGTCAGTCTTGCAAAGCGCCGCGGCTTTGTTTACCCGGCGTCGGAAATTTACGGCGGTCTCGGTTCGAGCTGGGATTACGGTCCGCTCGGCGTCGAACTCGCGAACAACATCAAGCAGAGCTGGTGGCGCTGGCTCGTCCACGAGCGCGACGACATCGAAGGCTTGGACTCTTCGATTATCCAAAACCGTCTGGTCTGGAAATACAGTGGTCACGAAGCGACTTTTTCCGACCCGCTCGTCGATTGCCGCGCCTGCAAAGGCAGATTTCGGCTCGACAAACTGCAGGACGTAAATTGTCCGAAAGACCCCGCCCATAATGCCGGAAGCGGTAAAGAGTGTGATTTGACCGAGGCGCGCGAGTTTAATCTGATGTTTCGCACGACGGTCGGCGCGGTTTCGTCGGACGAAGACGAAAATGCTCTGGCTTACCTCAGACCGGAAACGGCGCAGGGCATTTTCATCAATTTTGCGAATGTTCTGAACACTTCGCGCCGCAAGCTGCCCTTCGGCATCGCGCAAATCGGCAAAGCGTTTCGCAATGAGGTGACGCCCGGCAATTTTATCTTCCGCACGCGCGAGTTCGAGCAGATGGAGATGGAATATTTCTGCCGTCTGGAGGATGCGCCGCAGATTCACCAGGAATTTATCGACGGCTTTTTAGAGTGGTTCGATAGTTTAGGAATCTCGCGCGGAAATCTTAAACTTTACGAGCAGACGAAGGATGAATTGGCGCATTATGCGCAGCGAACGGTCGATATTCTCTATCGCTTTTTCCCCGAACGCGACGATGAAGAGAAACAGTTCGACGAGCTGATGGGCATTGCCAACCGCACTGATTTCGACCTTAAAACTCATTCCAAGAAACCCGAAGACCGCGAAGGCAAACGCCTGAACGCAGATTCGACCGACGATTTATCGTATTTCGACCCGCAGACAAGCGAGCGTTTTTACCCGTATGTAATCGAACCGGCGGTCGGCGTCAACCGCACGCTGCTCGCAATTTTGATGGACGCGTATACCGAAAAAACAAACGAAAAAGGCGAAACGCGCGTAATTTTGAAATTAAAATCCGAATTAGCGCCGATAAAAGTCGCCGTTCTGCCGCTCGCGAAAAACAAACCCGAAATCGTTGCGCTTGCCAAGCAGTTGAAAAAAGATTTGCTGCCCGCGATGCGCACGGTTTATGACGACACCGGCGGCATCGGTAAGCTCTACGCGCGCCAGGACGAAATCGGCACGCCGTTCTGCGTCACGGTTGACCATGAATCGCTCGAAGACAACGCCGTTACCGTCCGCGACCGCGACACATGGCAGCAGGAAAGAGTAAGTATTTCCGAACTCAAAAAATACCTGCAAGAACGACTCTCCCGATAAAAATTACAGACTAAAAAATACTTCCAAGCCATTCATTTTGACCGATTTTCGGTCAAAATGAATGGCGGTTAACCCCTATTTATTCAACTAGTTAAACAAACTTAAAAAAGTTTTGACAAGCTTGTGATTTTCTGCTAAAACTTTTAGTGGAGTATTGCCTACATTTATTCTGAAACGTTCTTGTTTTGGAGACCGAAAATTAATGAAACAAATTGAATTCAATGCGCAGAGCGGTAAATCCTTGATGGAAATATTGATTGTCCTGGCGGTCGGCGGCATTCTAGTCGCGATGGCGATAACGCGCATGACCAGCGCGCAATCAAATATGATAAGACAGAATTTAGCCCGTGAATTCAAGGTAAACCTGGAACGAGCCAGATTCGATGCGGTGAAAAGACGCGCCATTGCGGCGGGTGATTTCACAAAAGTGGTCATCACGAGCGCGACGGCTTATAACGTTTTAATAGATTTAAATCAAAACGGCACGCTCGAAGCCGCCGCAGAAACGCGGTACGTCAGTTTTTCGAGCTTAAGCAGAGTCAAGATTCTCGGAACAAATCTGGACTTTCCGGTGACGATTACCTTTGACCGTTTCGGCAATACGACGACCGTTAATAATCTCAACGAGACGGTCACGCCGGTTTTTACTTTTTGCGAAAACTGCACGCTCGCCAATGCGACGGTTGCTAATTCCAATATTATTTCGCTTTCTTCGACCGGAACGGTGGCAATGTTGAACGGCGGCGAGACTTTGCCGACGTTTGGCAACCCGACGGTAACGAATGTCGGCAGCAACACGGGCGTCAACGAATGGGTCGTGGTCAGGGACGACGAAGCGATGCCGCTGCCGATTCCGACGGGAACGCCGATTTTCCCGTATCCGACGCCGACGCCGACGGCGACCCCGGTTCCAACGGCAACACCGGTTCCGACCGCGACGCCGGTTCCGACCGCAACGCCTGTCCCGACCGCAACGCCGGTTCCGACGGCAACACCGACGCCGACAGCAACACCGACGCCGACACCGACGCCAACGCCGACGCCGACGCCCGCTAATTACTGCACCAGCGGTCAGAAGCCGACGCAAACCGGCTGTGTCTGTCAATTACCGATGACGGTCAGAACGAACGGCAAGTGCCAGTAAAAAGAGTTTAGTCCAAAATACCCGGATGATTTTCAAGCTATGAAAACGAGTTTCGTAAAAAATTTTAAAAGCGTATTTGAGGTTAAAACGCCGGGCGGCTTCTTATCAAAAGCCGCCGAAGAAGAATCCGGACAAGCGGGTTTTTCTTTGGTTGAAGTGACGATTTCGATGGTTATTTTCCTGATTGCCATCATGGGCGTCTTTTTTTCCTTCGCGTATGCCGTCAGCTACAACGCCGGAAACAATTCACGTGCGCAGGCGCTCGCGATTTTACAGCAGAAAGTCGAGCAGATGCGCAGCTTGAAGTTTGTTCCGACTTCGGTTGACGTCAAATTGAACGCCGGCACGACAACCCAAACCGTGACCTTAGCCGACGGTAATAGATTTGCCGTTAAGGTAACGGTTGACGACAATCCGTCTATTGCGGACATTCAGACCGATACGACGACCAAATTTAAAGAGGTGACCGTGATTGTCTCGTTAGAGCGACCGACGCCGGGCTGGCAGACGGCTGTTCCGGCAAAAGTAGTTTTGCGCCGCGTGCGGGGAAATTAAGGACAACAAAAGCGAGATGAAAAAGAAAGGTACAAAAAATAGCGGTTTTTCGTTAATCGAACTCCTGATTGCGATGTCAATCACGCTGGTTCTGATGGGATTGGCAACGTCGCTGTTTGCCAGCGCCCTCGGCACACGAACCCGTGAAAGCCGGAAAACCGACGCTTTAACGTCGGCGCGCGCCGCCATCAGCGCTATTTCGCGTGAAATCAGCAATTCCGGATACGGTTTGACGACCAACGGCATTGTCGCGGCAGATTCGGGAACGCGGAAGATTCATTTTCGCGCAAACTTATCGAACGAGGATTACACGACTGACAGCGCGGGCGAAGACGTGACGTATTTCTTTGATTCGGCGACGAAATCGATTGTGCGTTACGACCCGAACGCGACGCCGACGACCTCCGTTATCGTCAATAAGATAAGCGACGTGCAGTTTTCATATTTTGATTATGTCGAAGGCGCGGCGCTTCCGACGACCGGCTCAGTGACTCCGACCGGCAACACCGGGCGCATCAATATTACCGTCACCGTGTCGCTCGAAGATGTTCAGGGACAGCCCAAGAACCAGACCATCACTTTCACGTCGGACGTGACACTTCGAAATTCGACGTATATGTTGAACCAATATTAGAAAGTTTTTTTAAGATAGTTTTTTTAAAAAAGGAGCAAAAAAATGCATAGCGGAAAAAATCGAAAAGACGAAAAAGGCGCGGCGATGGTCATGGTTTTGATGATTACGATGCTGCTTCTGGCGGCGGTCGGCGGGCTTCTGCTGGAAGTTTCGATGAATACGGCGAACGTCACGGACGCGACTGCCGAGCAGCAAGCCTACAACGCCGCCGAAAGCGGAATTCAGTCGGCAATCAATGTTTTGCGCGGCAATACGACGCCGAGCGTCCTGCTGGATGCTTCCAAACCGTCGAGCGACCCGGCAAACCTGATAAATTTTCGGCGCGCGGTGACGACTTCGAGTTCAAACCTGAACGGCGAAGCCACGAGCGTTGCGCGGCTTTCGCGCTGGATGAGCTATAATTACACGCCGAGCGGCGCCGACATGGCTGACCGCATAACGCTCGTCCCGGCTGCCGAATACACGCCGCGAACCGGCTATGCGTTCGATGTGAGCGTCGTTGACCCCGACAAAACGGGCAACATTATTTCCTTCAAAGCGGAAGGCAAAATCTACGACCCGAATGAAAAGAAATGGAAGTCTTCGGTGACCATCGACGGCGTCACGATTACGTACAGCGGACTTGACGTCAGCCCGAAGACGATTGATGTGACGAGCGGCTCGGCAAACACCAATTACGGAAGCTTCCAGTTTTCGGGCAGCGGCGACATTCCCCAAAACCTGCGTTTTGAAGTGCTCGTCGAGATGACCGCGCCGTATTCGATTTCCAGAGGGCTGCGCGGCTATATCAAGAAAACCGATAAAGTCGAGTCGGGCGCTTACAACAATGTCGGGTTTGATTTCGACTCGCAGATTTCCCAGCTGATGGGCAGCACGATTACGCTCGACAGCGATGTTATGTACCCGACCGCCGCCGGCAAAATGACGGTCAGCGCCAACATGACGCAAGCCGAGCCGTTCCGCGTCGTTGTGACGGCGACCGGCTACGGTCCGCGCGGCGCGAAAAAGGTACTCGAAGCGACGATTCAGAAGAATTTCTTTAACGGAATGACCGCGCCGGCGACGCTGACGCTGGTCGGTCCGGCAGCCGGCTCGGTTTTTGAACCCGGTTCATCGAACGAAACCGAATATTCGGGTCAGGACAAAGTTTCGAGCGTCATAATTCCGCCCATCGGAACGACGAACGACGCCAATTTAGACCTCGTGCTCGATAAAACGCTGAAAGCGCCGCCGCACCCGTTTAACGGAAATATCGTCGGTACGTCCGCCAACGTTAATTCGGAGATGCCTTTCTGGCTCCAGAATCCGCGAAACCTAAACAGCACGATTCAATCGCTCAAATTAACCGCGCGGTCTTCGAATCGTTATTTCGCGAGCGGAACCGTCCCGTCCGATACCGGTGACAACGTGTCGGGAAGAGGAATCACGTTTGTGGACGGCGATTTGAAGCTGACGCCGGAGCTTTCCGGCGGCGGAATTCTGGTCGTGACCGGAAAATTGACCTTAAAGGGAAATTTCAACTTCAAAGGTTTAATAATCGTGATCGGTTCGGGGGGGGTTGAGCGCGATGGCGGCGGCACGGGAATCCTGCAGGGCAACATCGTGATTGCGCCTTACGACGCGACAAAGCTCGACGACGACTTTCTCCCGCCGAAATACGACCTTTCGGGCGGCGGTAATTCCGCCGTGCAGTACAACTCGAACAGCGTTGCCAACGGCATGATCGCCGTCAGCAACTTCGTTTTGGGAGTCGCCGAAAAATAATCAAACTCAAAAAGGAATTGCCCGCTTTAACCGGCGCGGCAATTCCTTTTTCTCCTGCCTTTTTAATCCTCTAATTAAACACCCATTTCAAATTCTAATTATGAATTTCAAACTTACTGCGTTTATTTTACTCGCTTTATTTTCACCGCTGCTGCTGGCAGGCTGCACAAAAGTCGAAAGCAAAGCGCCGGAAGAAGTTGTCATTGACGGCAAGCAGCCGAGCGACGAAATCGTCATCAACAATTCAGACCTTAAAAAAGAAGAACAGCTCATCACGATTTCAAAAAAAGCCGAGCAGCTTCCGAAACGTACTCTCGGCGACAAATCGGAAGTTGAAACGCTGGTTGACGGTTTCGGCAACAAGACCGAAAGACGCTCTTTCGCCGGGCATTCGCGCCTTCGTTTCGTGATTCTGCAAACCTCGGCGGACGGCGTACAGGAAGTCACGGTTTACGGTTACGGCGGCGAAATAAAAGTCGTCCAGGGATTAGGCGACAACGCTTTAACGGCTTCGGCGGATGAAATCGCCAACACCGCGCAATTGTCCAAAACGCGCAGCGAAACCGGCTCGATAAATTTCCTGAAAGGTCGAAGAAGCGAAACGCAATCAGCGCCGCTGCAGCCGCTTCCAAGCTCGTCGTTCCAGAAGCCCAACGCGCAGGTTTACCAGCCGGTTCAGCCCGCCGCGCCGCAAACTAACGGCGACACCTCAACCGCGCCGCAGACCAAGCCGGAAGAAGATTAAACAAAGAAAATTTCTTTTAGCCGAAAGGGCGAGTTTCCGGATTGGGACTCGCCTTTTTATTTTTC
Organism: Pyrinomonadaceae bacterium; assembly: GCA_036403375.1. Lineage (GTDB taxonomy): Bacteria > Acidobacteriota > Blastocatellia > Pyrinomonadales > Pyrinomonadaceae > JAFDVJ01. The sequence goes on along the minus strand of DASWRC010000244.1, from coordinate 18,287 downwards.
GCCCCGATTCCCCTAAACTATAACCTTTGAAAGCAGAGAAATTATGATAAAGCCTCCGAGAAAAATTATCGAGCTCGCCCGGCAGGTGGACGCCGCCGGCGGGCGGGCGATGCTCGTCGGCGGCTGCGTGCGCGATGAATTGATGGGCGTCGAGCCGAAGGATTGGGATTTGGAAATCTACGGCATCGAAGCGGCGCGGCTTCGCGAAATCCTGAATAATTTCGGCGAGGTCAACGCGGTCGGCGAAGCCTTTACGGTTTACAAAGTCGGGCAGGATTTGGACGTTGCGCTGCCGCGCCGCGAGCGGAAAATCGGGCGCGGGCATCGCGGTTTTGTCGTCGAAGGCGATAAAGATATGCCGTTTGCGGAAGCCGCGCGGCGGCGCGATTTTACCATCAACGCGATAATGCAGAATGCTCTGACGGGCGAAATCGTCGATTGTTACGGCGGGCGCGGCGATATAAAAAACAAAATCCTGCGCGTCGTCGCACGCGAAACTTTCGCCGAAGATTCGTTGCGAGTTCTGCGCGCCGCGCAGTTTGCCGCGCGGTTCGAGTTTGAAATCGAAGCCGAAACCGGCGAGATTTGCCGCGCGATTGATTTAACCGATTTGCCGAAAGAGCGAATCTGGGGCGAGCTTGAAAAACTGCTTCTGAAAGCGCAAAAACCTTCAATCGGTTTGCGGTATTTTTACGATTTGAATATTGCGAATCAACTTTTTCCCGAGCTCGTCGCGCTCGTCGGCGTCCCGCAGCAGCCGGAATGGCATCCCGAGGGCGATGTCGACATTCATACTTTGATGGTGACGGACGAAGCGCGCAAACTGATTGACGATTTGGAATATGCGAAACGCGTGACGGTGATGCTCGGCGCGCTCTGCCACGATTTCGGAAAGCCGGCGACGACCGAATTTTTCGACGGCAAATGGCGCTCGCACGGGCACGACGAAGCGGGCGTCGAACCGACCTGCGCGTTTCTCGACCGGCTCGGGCTGTTCACGCTCGACGGCTACGACGTGCGCTCTCAAATCGTCCAGCTCGTCCGGTACCATTTAGCGCCCGGAATGTTTTACAAAAGCGCGCCGGGCGACGGCGCGTTTCGGCGTCTGGCGCGCCGGGTCGAGCCGGATTTGCTGTATCGCGTCGCAAAAGCCGACTCTCTGGGGCGCAATCCCGAATGGCTGCCCAGAGAAAAATGGTTCAAGGCGGAAGCGCAGGAGTGGTTTATTGAACGCGTGCGCGCGCTCGACGTCGAACGCAAAGCGCCGGCGGCGATTTTGATGGGCAGACATCTTATCGAACTCGGCTTAAATCCTTCGCCGCAGTTTAAGACGATTCTCGATACCGTCTACGAAAAACAGCTCGACGGGCATATCACGAATTTAGAGGAAGCGCTAACGGAAGCGAAAAAGATGTTCTGAGTACCGGCTTCAGTCGGCTTTTTTTAGTTTCAGGTTTCAGGTTGTTTAACTCGGAAACCTCAATTTGCCGAAAGCGTCTCGATCCGGCTAAAATCCGCACTGTCAAAAAGATAATGAACGATAGAGAAACTCAAAACTGGAAGCTCATAATTTTTTGCCTCATCGCCGCCGCGTTTCTGGTTTATTATTTCAGCAATCCGAAGCCGCAGAATTATTACGATTACACATTCCGCGTGGCGGAAAACGTCATGCGCGGCGCGATTGCTTTCAGGGAAAAACCGCCGAGCTGGCTGAATGAATTCGTGCCGTTTGCGGGCGGCTGGTATTCGGTTTTCCCGCTCGGCAGCGTTTTGACAATGATTCCGTTTGCCGCTCTTAAAGTCGCCGGATTGATTGACGAAATGCCGGCGGCGATGATTGCGGCTTTAACCGCGGCGGCGATTGGCTGGTTTTTGTTTCTAATCGCGGAAAAGTACGAGCTGGATCGAAAAAAACGAATTTTGCTCGTCTTCGGAATTTTGTTCGGCACGTGGATGTGGACAAACCTCGCGATGGCGGGCGCGTGGCAGCTTGCCCTGGGCTTTGCAATGCTCGGCGAGCTGGGCGCGATTTATTTTACGGTTTACAACCGCCGACCGGTTCTCGCCGGTTTATTTTTCGCGCTCGCGTTCGGCAATCGCACCGAAATTCTGCTGACCGCGCCGGTGTTTATCTACCTGCTCTTTAAGTCGAGAGTCGAGAGCCGGGAGTCGAAAGTCGAAAACGAATCAATAAGTTTAGGCTCTGAAGCCGTGAAAGATACGAATAATGAAAAAAAGCTTTGGACTCTCGACTCGGGACTTGGGACTTTGGCAAAGTTTTGCGCCGTGCCGTTTGTCCTGGGCGTTCTGACTCTGATTTACAATTTCGTGCGGTTCGATTCGTTTACGGATTTCGGCTACGCGCGGATTCCGGGTGTTTTAAATGAGCCGTGGTATCGCTACGGAATCTTTTCAATCTGGTACATTCCGCTTAATTTCAGGGAAATGCTCGTTACGCCGTGGCGTCGACTGGCGATGTATCCGTATTTCGTTCCGGGCGGATTCGGCGGCGCGATTTGGTGGAGCTCGCCCTTTCTTTTATTCCTTTTTCGCACGGGCGCGCACGACAAAATCCTGAAATACACGGCTTGGACGGCGATTGTCGGGCTGACGTTTCTGCTCTGGATTCACGGCAATCCCGGCGGCTGGCAATTTGCTTACCGTTACGCGATGACGCTGCTGCCGTGGATGTTCGTGATTCTGCTCGAAACAAGCCCGCGCAAAGTTCGCTGGTACGAATGGCTCGCTTATAGCTTTTCCATCATTATCAATCTTTACGCGACATATCTTTTCTTCTGGACGGATTACGTCAAGCCTTAAAACCCGCACGGAAAACCATTTCCCGTCAACCAAAAATCGTTTCCGGTTGAAAGAAATTCGTCAGTCGTTGACCCTCGAAATTGATTTACGGTCAAAAATGACAATTTTCCCGTAAAATCATAAAATTAGACGCAAAGGACGCAGAGTTTTTAAGCAATAGTTTTCTGTGTCCTTTATTGTTTTATGCTGATAGACATCACCCCGCTCAGAATTTCGCGCGATTATCGCCTTTTGTTTTTCGGTCAGCTCGTTTCATTTTTCGGCTCGATGATGTCGTTTATCATCGTGCCGTGGCAGATGTATGAGCTGACGAAATCGAACGAGATGGTCGGCTATATTTTCTTAGCCCAGTTTGTTCCGATGTTTTTTCTGGCGTTTGTCGGCGGCGTGCTCGCCGATTCGCTGGACAAGCGGAAAATGCTGCGGCTGACGGAAATCGGGCAGATGATTGTGACGGCGATTTTGTTCGCTAACGCGCTCTTGCCCGAGCCGCATTACTGGGTTTTGTATGTCACGGTCGCGCTTCAGAGTGCGCTCGCCGCGCTTCAGCGACCGGCTTTTGAATCGATGATTCAAAAGCTTTTCACTGCCGATTTGATGGCATCGGTTTCGGCTTTAAATTCTCTGCGCTACCAGTTCGGCGCGATTATCGCACCGGCGATTGCGGGCGTCATTGTTGCGCAATACGGTTCGAGCATCGCTTACGGCATCGATTTGGTGACGTTTCTGGCGTCGCTCGTCGCCGTATTTCTTATCAGGCAGGTGCCTTCGCCGGAACACGCCGACCGTCCGAGCTTGCGGAGCGTCATCGAAGGCTGTCGTTACGCCGTCAGCCGTCAGGAGCTTTTAGGAACTTACCTGATTGACATTATCGCGATGTTTTTTGCGATGCCGCAGGCGCTTTATCCGGCGCTGGCGACCATCTACGGCGAGGAGTTTTTAGGGGTTTACCCCGCCTCGATGACCATCGGAATGCTTATCGGCAGCCTGACTTCGGGCTGGACGCGCAATGTTCAGCGGCACGGTTTCTGGGTGATAATCAGCGCGGCTTTGTGGGGCGTCGGCATTATCTTTTTCGGATTGTCGGACAATATCTGGTTCGCGCTCGTTTTTCTCGCCGGCGCGGGTTTTGCCGATATGATTTCGGGAATTTTTCGCGGCGCGATTTGGAATCAAACGATTCCGTACCACCTGCGCGGACGCCTTGCAAGCATCGAGATGATAAGCTATCTGACGGGACCGATGCTCGGAAGTGCTAAAATGGGATTCGTCGCGGAACGCTTCGGCGTCAAGACCGCGATTGTTTCGGGCGGCGTTTTATGCGTCGTGTTCGTCGGAATTTTATCATTGTTTCTGCCGAAATTTTTCACCTACGACGGTCGCGAAGGCGTCCGGCAAAAGGATATCGAAGAAGCCGAGCGCGCTGAATTGATGCGCGGTTCGGAAGCGGAATTTTAAGAATATGAAGACCTGGAGTTTGAAAACGCTCGCTTACACGCTTTTGTTCGGCATTCTGTCGGGCGTTATCCTGACGTTTGCGCTGTCGTTTTTTATTCCCGAATTTTTTAACGAATGGGCGGGAAGTCTCGTTTGTCCGGGCAGAATAGAGTTTGTCCGGTTCAAGCAGACATATTACTGCCACACGGCGGCGAACGCTTCATTCGACGTCGGCGACGCGATGTTCCGCGCAGTATTTAAGCGATTTATATTTCTCGCCGTCCCCGTCTGTTTTCTTTTCGCTCTCGGATTCGTCAAGCTCGGCGAATTTCTCTATCAGCGCAGAGACGCGGCAGGATTTTAAGTTAAAATAGACTTTCAGGAGTGAAGAACAATGGCGATTTTGAAGAAACGTGAAATAGACAATCTTGAACAGATGAGCGGCGAAGAGCTCGAAGCCTTTCTCGCGCAAATGCCTGCCGGGCAATTCGACATCGAAGACCTTTTCGATTATCTGGAAGACAAGCTCGAACGCGAAGACTGCAATCACAGCTTAAGATTTTCGATGCAGTTTATGATGGAAAATCGCCTGAATTTTCCGCGCCTGAGCGCGTGGCTCCAGCAAAACGGCGGCTACTGCGACTGTAAAGTTCTCGAACAAATCGCGCCCGCGTGGCGCAAGGCTTTTGCCAACGAAGAAGATTTTTCTTGACAAAAGTTTTGACTCTAATTTAAAGTAAGACTCAACTCTTAACTTTTGTAAGAGAGGGAAAACAATGAGTCAAAACGAATTTCCAAAACTGTCGCGTAAAGAAATGCTGATTCTCGAAATGCTTATCGGCAAAGGCGAGATGTTCGGTCTAGAAATGGTCGAAACATCGGAAGGCGAACTCAAACGCGGCACAATCTATGTGACGCTCCAACGAATGGGCGACAAAGGCTACATCGAATCCCGCGAAGAACCGCGCTCGTTACCCGAAATCGGCATCCCGCGCCGCAAATATTCTGCAACCGGCTTAGGCGAAAAAGTTTATCAAACAAATCTAAAGGCACAAGAATTTTTCAATTCTGAATTAGTTTGGGGAGGCATTTAAAATGGAAAGTCAAATTGATGAACAAACGACGAATTCTTTTTTGGAAAACATAGTACCGATCTCAATGTTACTTTCCTCTTTATTTATATATGCATTTGTTTCTCCGTCACTTAAAATAGGATTATTCATCTTATTTTTGCTTTCAGGTTCTTACTTATTGATATTTAAATTTGTTTTTGATGAATGTAAGAAATTGTTAGAACCCGAAAATATAGAAATAAAACTGAAAGCAGTTATTATAATTTCTTTCGCATTTCTTATGTTACTTCCTTTTTTGCCAATAATTATACCTATTTGGGCAATTGTAAATTCTTCAAAAACAATTTTTCAAGATTCAATACCTTTAGGATATAAATTTCTTAAAATAACAGCATTTTTATATTCTACAAAAACTCAAAAAGAAGTATTTGAATCAATTGCGTGTGATTGGAATGAAGAAATTTTTAATGCTTTGAAGAAAAATAAAGATGCTAATTTGTTTATGATAAATGCCCGAAATACTTACGCATTTCTCGCGGCGATGTGGCAAAAGAGTCCGATTGGCGATTTAATTGAATTTGTTGTGAAGATTGCGAAACAATAACATTATGACGACACTAACATTAAATTTACCGAAAACCGTCAAGCTTGAAGAACGCGAGCTTGTGATGATATTGGCGACCAAACTTTACGAGCAGGGAAAACTTTCGCTCGGTCAAGCCGCCGAGCTGGCAGGACTTTCCAAACGCGCATTTATGGAGATTTTAGGCGATTACGGCGTTTCGGTTTTTAATTATCCGGCAGATGATTTAGACAGCGATTTGGCAAATGCAGAAAACTATCATATCTGACACAAGCTGCCTGATTTTATTGGAAAAAATCGGCGAGCTCGGTTTACTCCACAGAGTTTTCGGCGAAATTCTCATTACTCAGGAAATAGCTGATGAATATGGTTTGAAACTTCCTGAATGGATTTCTATTCAAAACTCGTCGAACAAAAACTATCAAAAAATACTCGAAGCGAGCGTGGACAAAGGCGAAGCAAGCGCGATTGCTTTAGCCGTCGAATTGGTTGATTGTCTTTTGATTATTGACGATTTGAAAGGTCGAAATTTAGCGGAAACTCTCGGAATCAAAATAACCGGCACATTGGGCGTAATTCTCGAAGCAAAACTTTCAGGCAATATTAACTCTGTAAAACCTTTGCTGGCAAAAATCAAACAAACCGATTTTCACTTTTCCCGGAACTTGAAAAGAAAATTTTAGCAAAGGCAAACGAAAATTAATTTTTACCAGCCGCGATTGATTTCCCAGCGGTCAACGATTTCCCGGTCGTCGAGAATGTGGTAATGCGAATGCTGCAAAGCCGTGAGACACGAATGATTTGCCAGGATTCTCAGGCGCGAGCCGACTTTTAGCTGGTTGAAAATGCCTTCATCATCGACAAAAATCTCGCCGTGTTCCTGCGAAAGCGAGCCGACGCGTAAATTCAAATCGTTTCCTTCCAAATCGTAAACTCTGCCGTAACCGCAATTGGAGTCGAATTTCACCGCGCCCCGGTCTTTTGAAAGCGCGACCGCGCCGGCATCGACGACGATTTTTTGGCGCGTCGCATCGCGATGAACGACCGCCGCGAGAACGGTCAGGGCGCAGTCGTCAAAAGCGCAGCTGCCCAATGTCGCCTGAAACGCGTCGTAGAAAATGTAGTTTCCGCAGCGCAGCTCCGTCACGCCTTCGAGGCTGTCAATCGCGCTCATCGTCGGCGTCGAGCCGATGCTGACGGTTGGAACTTCCAACCCCTTCGCGCGAAGCTCACCCGCTAATTCGCGCATTTTATTTCTTTCTTCCTGCGCGACCGCGAGCAGTTTTTCGGGCGTTCCGGCGTGATAGGCATGACCGGCGTGCGTTAAAATTCCGGCGAAATCGAGGTTTGACGAATCGCTGATTTTCTGCGGAATTTCAAACGCTTCTCGCGTGCCGGGTTCGACGCCGCAGCGATGAGAGCCGACATCGACTTTGAGAAAAACGTCGAGTTTCGTGTTTTCGCTTTTCGCCTTTTGATTTAATTCTTCGACCGTTGCGGCATCGTCGGTCAAAACCGCAAATTTTTCGATGGCTTTAGCAATTTCAATTACCTCGGCGAATTTTCCGCGTTCAACAGGCACGCCGTAAACGATGTCGGAGAAACCGTTTCTCGCAAAAAAATGCGCTTCCGCCAAAGTAGAAACCATAATTCCGCCGAAATTGTTTTCGGTTTGAAGCCGCGCGATTTCCGCACAGCGATGCGTTTTAACGTGCGGTCGAAGCCGGACGTTTAAGCTTTTTGCGCGGTCGGAAACGCTTTCGGCATTGCGGTTCATTCGTTGAAAATCTACAATCAGCGACGGGGTTTTGATGGTTTCAAGCTGCATAAATTAACCCAAATAATCCTTCAAATATCTTCCGGTGTGCGAATTTTCAACTTGCACTATTTCTTCGGGCGTTCCGGTCGCGACGACTTCGCCGCCGCCGCCGCCGCCTTCGGGTCCTAAATCGATGACGTAATCGGCGGTTTTTATGACGTCCAGATTGTGTTCGATAACCAGCAGGCTTCCGCCGTTGTCAATCAGCGCGCGGAAAGCGGTCAAAAGCTTGTTGATGTCGTCGAAATGCAAGCCGGTCGTCGGTTCGTCGAAGATAAAAAGCGTTTTTTGTTTGGTTTTGGTCGCCAAGTGAGCGGCGAGCTTGACGCGCTGCGCTTCGCCGCCCGAAAGCGTCGTCGCCGATTGTCCGAGCCTTAAGTAACCGAGTCCGACCGCATCGATGACTTTTAGTTTATTGACGAGCTTGGCGGTTTCCTTGAAAAACAAAATCGCTTCACGGACGGTTAACTGCAAAACTTCGGCGATGTTTTTGCCCTTGTATTTGACGTCGAGAATTTCGTCGCGAAAACGCGTGCCGCGACAGTCTTCGCAGGTCAATTCAACGTCCGCTAAGAATTGCATTTCGACCGTCACCGTCCCGCTGCCCTGACAGGTTTCGCAGCGTCCGCCGGGAACGTTGAACGAAAAATGCGACGCGTTAAAGCCTTTCGATTTCGCGCCGTTGGTCGCCGCGAAAACTTCGCGGATGGCGTCGTAGGCTTTGATATAGGTGACCGGGTTCGAGCGCGGCGTGCGACCGATTGGCGATTGATCGACCAAAATGATGTCGTCAACGAGTTCCGCGCCTTTGATTTCCTTGAAATGCCCGACCTGACCTTGCCACTCGCCGCGTTTTTTCTTGATTCCGGCGTAAAGAATATCGTGGACGAGCGTCGATTTTCCGCTGCCGGAAACGCCGGTCACGCAAACGAGCATATCGAGCGGAATTTCGACCGAAACATTCTTTAAATTGTTTTCGCGCGCGCCCGCGATTTCGATTTTTCTTTTGCCCGGCTCTTTTCTTTTTTGCGGAACCTTAATCTCGCAATCGCCGCGCAGGTATTTCGCCGTGAGCGAAATATCGTCTTCAATCAGACCGATAAAATCGCCTTCGTAGACGAGATTTCCGCCAAGCTCGCCCGCATGCAGACCGATATCGAGGATATGGTCAGCCGAGCGCATCGTTTCTTCGTCGTGTTCGACGACCAGAACCGTATTGCCGATGTCGCGCAGGTTTTCGAGAATTTTGACGAGCCGCGAGTTGTCGCGCGGGTGCAGCCCGATTGACGGTTCGTCCAGCACATAAAGCGCGCCGACGAGCAGCGAGCCGAGGTTCGTGGCAAGCTGAATGCGCTGCGCTTCGCCGCCGGAAAGCGTTGAAGCCAGGCGGTTAAGCGTTAAATAATCAAGCCCGACATCGACCAGAAACTTCAAGCGGCGGCGAACTTCGAGAAGCAGTTTTTCGGCGATTTTTTCGCGTTCTTCCGATAATTCCAGCGTCTCGAAAAATGCCTGGGCGTCGTTGATGGCGAGATTGACGACTTCCGGCAAATTACGTCCGCCGATTTTAACGGCTTGCGCTTCTTTGCGCAGTCTTCCGCCGCGGCATTCGGGACAGGTCGTGTAGCCGCGATATTTCGCCATAAAAACCCGGACGTGAAGCTTGTATTTTTTTGTTTCGAGCCACGAGAAAAAGCCGCGAATCCCCCGAAATCCGGGCGCGCCTTCAAAGATTGCCTGTTTCTGAAAATCGGTCAAATCGGCAAACGGCACGCCCGTCGGAATGCCGGAATTTCGCGCAAACCGCAGCAATTCCTTTTTCGCCCAATCGTACTGCGGACGCGAAAACGGCTCGACCGCGTCCGTTTCGATTGATAAATTTTCGTTCGGCACGACCAATTCAAAATCGATGTCAATCGTGTTGCCGAAACCCTGACAAACCGGACACGCGCCGAACGGCGAATTGAAGCTGAAAAGGCGCGGTTCGGGGTCTTCGTAAAGAGTGCCGTCGTATTTGCAGATAAATTTTTCGCTGAAATTAAGGACGCGCGGCTCGCTTTCGGCGGTCTGAATCCGCCCAGCGCCGCTTTCGCGGAAACCGATTTCGAGCGAATCGACCAATCTTTGACGAATCGATTCGTCCGCTTTCAGACGGTCGACCAAAACGTATGTGTTTTCAAAATCCTGAAACGGGTAATCCTCGGGCGTCTGCAAATCAATCGTTTCGCCGGCGCGGAAAAGGCGCGTAAAACCCTGCTGCATCAGGCTCATCAGGTGCGGAATCGGGTTTTGGTTTTTGGTTTTCGGTTTTTGGCTTTTGGTTTCAAAATCGTGTTCGGCGGGGAAAAGGACGTAAAATCTTGTTCCTTCGTCGAGCGCTTCGAGAATTTCGTCAGCCGCCGATTCGGGCGAATCTTTTTTTACTTCGCGACCGCACACGTAACAGAGAGTCTGCCCGACGCGTGCGAAAAGCAGGCGCAGGTAATCGTAAATTTCGGTCTGCGTGGCGACGGTTGAGCGCGGATTGCGCGTCGAATTTTTTTGCCGGATGGCAATTGCGGGTGCGATTCCTAAAATTTCGTCAACGTCGGGTTTATCCATCCGTTCGAGAAATTGCCGCGCGTAAGCCGAGAGCGATTCGACGTAGCGGCGCTGACCTTCGGCGTAAATCGTATCAAAGGCGAGCGATGATTTTCCGGAGCCGGAAACGCCCGTGACGACGGTTAATTTATTGAGCGGAAGACGAAATGAGATATTCTTTAAGTTATGAACCCGCGCGCCGCGAACTTCGATTGACTCTTCTTGTGATTTCACTGCTTGCATAGATGAAAAATTCTCTCGTTTAGGCAAAATTAAATTCTATCAAATCGAACGGAAACTAAAAAGTAAGCAGGCAAGCCACAAAAATAGTGAATAAATTTGAAGCAAACGGGTTATAATTTAAATATGAAATCAGCAGTAATTTTTCTTTTTCTAAATCTTTTTGCAGCCTGCGCGGTAAATACGGTCGAAAGCCAGAAACGCACCGATAACCCGCCGTCTCCGATTCCGCTTCCCGTTAAACAGGCGGTTCTAGTCGAGCTTTTTACGTCGGAAGGCTGTTCGAGCTGTCCGCCAGCCGACCGCGCGCTGGCGTTTTTGGAAAAAGAGCAGCCTTATCCGCAGGCGGACGTCGTGACGCTCGCGCTGCACGTCGATTACTGGAACAATCTCGGCTGGAAAGATGAATTTTCGTCGCCGCTTTTTACGCAGCGGCAGGAGTATTATGCGCAGAAGCTCAAGCTGGATTCGGCTTACACGCCGCAGATGATTGTCGACGGTAAATTGGAGTTTGTCGGCAGCGATTTGGGAAAAGCGGCGCAGACCATCGCCGAAGCCGCGAAAACGCAGAAGGGGAAAATCGAAATTGCGCGCGGTAACGATAATCTGACCTTAAGGATTACCGATTTGCCGAATCACGAAGCCGCCAACGTTTTTCTCGCAATTACGGAAGATAATCTGGTTTCGCGCGTCGGTCGCGGCGAAAATTCGGGAAAAACTTTGGAACATAACTCGGTCGTCCGCGAACTGAAATCAATCGGGACGCTTACCGCGCAGCAAAAGTCGGCTGAAATCGAAACGCCTCTGGCGTTTTCACAAAACTGGAAAAAGGAAAATCTGAAAATTGTCGTTTTTGTTCAGGAAAACGAGAGCCGGAAAGTGCTGGTTGTCGGTAAAATAAATTTGGAAAACAACTAAAATCCGTCTAATCGTCCGCAGAATCGACCCTTCTGCGGGCGAATCTTCGTTCGGGCTTGGCTTCGTCGAATTTTGGGCTTGTTTTGCGAAGCCAATTGAATTAAGATTTCTTGGCTAAAAATGAATTTACCTTTTCAACTGACATTTAATTCAATTTTGATGATTTTCATCGGCTTGGCGCTCCTCGCCCTCGGCGGCTGGCTCGCGCTGCATTCGGAAAGCCGTTTCTTCGCCGTCGGTTTTCTTTTTACCGGAGTCGGAAATATTCTTTTCGGCGTCACAAACGGATTTACAGACATGACTCATTTGGGGCGAAAGTTGTTTCGTTTTTCACTCGCAGCTTATTTTATTGGCGTCCCGATAATTATATATTTTTTATATCGCCAGATGTAGTCGAATTTAAAGTTGCGAACCGAATAACAATTCGAAAAGTTTGACTTTCACATGTCATTCATATCATTATATCTTAGGTAGTTTATACCAATTTATAAAACTGATTCCTTAGGGAATGTTTGGGGGAGAAAAAGATGAAGAAGGATTTTACGCCTAAAAGCCGCAAGGAAAACCTTGTCGTGCAAGAACTTGAGGGCGAAGTTTTAATATACGATTTAGAAAAAAATAAAGCATTTTGCTTGAATCAAACATCGGCTTTGGTGTGGCAGTCCTGTGACGGCAGCCGAACGATTGCGGGCATCACGGACGCGGTCGGCAAACAACTCAATTCACAGGTTAACGAAGACCTCGTCTGGCTGGCTTTGGATCAATTGAGCAAGGAAAACCTGATTGAGAAGCAAGGCGCAATCGAAAATAAATTTGTTGGAATGTCTCGTCGTGAAGCCGTCCGGAAAGTGGGTTTTGCGTCGCTCATCGCCTTGCCGGTAATCGCTTCATTAAGCGCTCCCGCATCGGCGCAGACAGGAACCTGCGTGCTCGGCGGTTCTTGTACTTGTCAGGGTCCGAATGGCGGTTCGGGCAATATCTGCACTCCTGCCACTTCAACGTGCAACCCGGGCTGTGTTTGCCGGTTTACGAACAACGGTAATCTTAATGGCGCGTGTTCGGTTCCTTAATTTCAGTCAACGGGCAATTAATCATTCAATTAATTGTTTAATGATTTCTAAAATCAAAAAAGTTGTGCCGCCGGGAATTTTTATTCGACGGCACAACTTTTTTTAATGAATCACTGATTTTAGCAAGTGAAGAGCCTTTTATTCGGGGCTTTTTGTCCGCCGAATCAAAAACAATTTTTCTCGAAAAAATCAATAATTAAATCGGCGAATTTCGACGCCTCGCCTCGATTCGATTTGACTATTAACGCGCCATTCACGGCGCGATTTAAGATTTTAAGAACCTCGACCGGATTGGCTCGAATCGGGATGGTGTGATTGATAATTTCCAGAATGCCGTTAGCGGGACTTAAAACTTTGGGATTCCACCGCCCGCGTGGTTTATATTCAGTAATCAAAAACATTCCGACCCGCGCTTTAGCGACGGCTGCCTTTCCGCCGATTTCTTCGACCGCGCATTCGACCTGTTCATACTTATCGACAATTCCCCTGACCGAAAGCGTTTTGGGAAAAGGGTGGACAAATCCTTCTTCGTCCAAAACGGCGTATTCGTCCGAATAATACAATGCCCCCCGCTTTACCAGTGCGATAATCAAAGAAGTTTTCCCGCGAAAGCTTTTCGCCGGAATCACTATTGCCCTGCCTTTCCAACTGACGACACCGGAATGTATAAAAACGCGCCCGACCGCAAATTCGGCAATCGTTCGGCGGACTTCCGAGCCGAAAATATCGAGCATTTTTTCGCGGTGCGCGGCGCGGTAAAGTTTTTTACCGTTTTTGGAAAACGAATCCTTGCCGCTCGGATTCCACCTGTAAATGAAACAATGGGCTGCTTTCAAAGGTTCGGTTTCGGTAAAACGGTCGAGCAGGTAAGCGTCGAGGATTTCTCTGATGGTTTCGATGGCTTCGGCGGCGTTTGAAGTAATCTGTACCTTCACGCCGAAAGATTCGATAAAAAGTTGATGTTTGAAATCGCTTTTTTTGATTCGTTCCTGATTTTTTTGCGCCGTTGCCGGTTTTAGCGCTTTTGCAGTACTTTTCATTTTGAAATTAATTGGTTCGATGGTCGGAAAAATAACGTAAAATTACCAGCGGAAATCGTATTTCGTAAAATTTTCGCGCCAGTCTTCGTCCGTCTCGATTTTGAGAATCGGAATCGTGCCGTCGAAGATGATTTCGGTTTCGAGCGCGCGGCGCAGGCGATATGTTCTGCCCGTCGGCGAACAGACGCTGATGACGACTTTTTCGACCGATACCTGCGAAACAACCGCGCTGCGCCAGTCGATTTTCGTGCGAACCAAAAGCCTTGCGCCGATGGGCAGCGTGTGCAAGGTTATTAAAGTCGGGGAAGTTTCCATTTTGTTTGAAATTGCTTGTAAGCTTCTTCGGTTAGCTGAATAAGCACCGGATTTTTTTTCGGCTCAATCCATTTCAGAATCGTTTCTAAATTTGCGCGCTCCATCGCCGTGCAGCCCGCTGTTCCGGTCGCCTCATTTTTCCAGATATGCAGAAAAATGCACGAGCCCGCGCCGCGCGTGACCGGGTTCGAATTATGCGCGACCATGATGCCCAAATCGTATTCGGCACCGACCGCCAGCATTTTTTCCGAGCTTTTCCAATCGTAACTGCCGACCTGCATTCGATTAACAATCTTGTTGTAATGGTTGGATTTCACGTCGTCAACGCATTCGGTAAATTCTTCCAATTGCGTGAAGGGAAGTTTGACAAAACCGGGTTTCGCCGATGAACCGAAGCTTTCTTTCAGGGAAAAAATTCCCGCCGGAGCTTTGCCGTCGCCTTCTTTTTTCATCAAAATCATTCCCGCATCCGCCGGCAAATCGTTGAGTCCCGCGCCCCACGCGAGTCCGTTTCTACCGACCACGACGGCAAAGTCGTCGCCGACCGGCTTCCATTTTGCCTTCAACGATTTTCGCTCGAAAAGCTGCGCTTTGCCCTCGACGGCTGACCAATCTTTCGTCGTGACGACAATCGCCTGCAAAGATTTTGAATAGGGAACCGGCGGCACGGGCGGAATCGGTTTTTTGATTTGCGCGAACACGCCGAACGCGCTGAGCAAAATAATCGAAAGCAAAACGAATTTCTTCATAAAATTTTGATGTGCGTTAAAATAAAAAAGCTGATTGCAATTTTATCACAACCAGCTTTTTCACTTTTTTACCCTTTCACTTACCTGCTTTTAGTCTTCAAACGGTAAATCGTGTTGTTTGGATTTCTGGCTCGCCGCGTAAAATCTTAAACCGACCGAAATCATTAGAATCGAAATGCCGATCCACAGGAAAACCCAGATAACCGAAGGCACGCCAGTCGCTTTCGCCATATTGCCCGCATCGGTCAATTGGTCGGTCATGACCGAGATAAAGAACAAATCGACAAGACTGAAAATCGCGTTCAGCAAACACTGCACGGCGAGAAACGCGAGACCGAAGTTGACCCATTTGAGGCTTCCGAAACGCGCCAGCGCAAAAAGCCCCGCGGACAGAATCGCGCCCGAAAAAACGGTAAACAAAACGCTTCCGAACGTCACTTTAACCGAGAAAATATTCAAAGCCGGCGCGAGCAGACCGAAAACGACGGTCATCAAAGCAATAAACGCGGACGAAAAATAAAGCGCTTTGCGCGACGAAAAACCGTACCGCATCCAGATGAGCAGCGCCGTTCCGAAAGCGGTCGTGCCGAGGTATCCGGCGCTCGACGTTAAAAGCTGACCGAAAAAGCCGGAAGGCACGGAATAAACTTCGCCGCTTGTGTCCCACGAAACCGTCAGACTTTCGACCGAGCCGCCCGTCAGCACGGAAGCCAGAACGTGACTTCCTTCGTGAATAAAGGTCGCGAAAAGCTGCAGGGGATAAACCACAAAGCTCAGCGACGGGAAAAAATATTTTGAAATCAGCCACAAACCGATGCTGATGAGCGTTGCCACAATTAAAAGCGTCAACTGCGGTCGTGAATTTTCGGCTACTTTATATTTCATTCTTTGTAAAACTCCTTTTCAAATCTACGCCAATATTTACGTCTTATTCTACCTCAAAGTTCGCCCAATAGAAAGTAAATTATTCCGCGGCGCAGCAACTTTTCATCGACGAGAAAAGTCGCCGCTTTTGCCGCCCGTTTTGGCTTCGAGCCGGATTTCCGTAATGACGATATCTTTCTGGACGGCTTTGCACATGTCGTAAATCGTCAGCGCCGCAACCGACACGGCGGTTAAGGCTTCCATCTCGACGCCGGTTTGCGAGACGGTTTTAGCTTCCGCTTCCAGATAAACGCCGTCTTCGACGATTTTCGTGTTCACATCGACCTTTGAAAGATTGATTTGATGACACAGCGGAATCAGCTCCGATGTGCGTTTCGCCGCCATAATCCCGGCAATGCGCGCAATTTCGAGCGGCTTGCCCTTCGGATTTTCGTTTGCCTGAAGAATCCGCAGCGTTTCCGCATTCAGCAAAACTTTCGCCGACGCGACCGCGCGGCGCGGCGTCGTTTCTTTGGCGGAAACGTCAACCATTTTTATCTTTCCCTGTTCGTCGAAATGCGAAAGTTTTTTCATACAAATCTAACCCGGATTCACATAGATTTTCTTTGATTTAATCTGTTTTTAGGCATGTTTCTCGGCGGTTAATTTTACTGCCTCAAAAATCAAAGTGTTGCCGCCGAGCAAAACCTCATTGGAATTCAGCTCGTCCGTCCAGCGCGAGTTTCTTTTCCTTGCGGGCGTAAAACGCGCCGCGAGCTTTATCAAACCGGTCAGCGGAAGATACGCCCACGAATTTTTTTTCGGTTTGTCGAAATACGTTTTTTGAAGCTCGAAACCGCTTTTCTCCAGCAGATACCGGACTTCCGAATAACCAATCGGATTGACGTGCAGCGCCATTTTCGCCATCTCGCCGTGTTCGTTTTCAATATCATCGAGCGCCGCGCGCGAAAGCGGTTTGAAGTGCGAAGTGTAGCCGTTAAAAAGCCATTTCAGCCGCTCCTCGACGTTCATAATATTCGGCACGCTGACGACCAGAGTGCCGTCCGGCTTCAAAATCCGCGCGAATTCGCGAATCGCGTTTGCCGGGTTTTCGATGTGTTCCAAGCCTTCAACGCAAACGACGTAATCGAAAGATTCGTCCGCGTAAGGCAGTCGTTCATCGAGATTTCCGCGCTTTATTTCCGTGCCTGCGAGCTTAAAAAATTCGGTGTATAAATCGCAGCAGAAAACCTCGAACCCGAGATTTTTCAGTCGCAGCGCCAGCGCGCCTTCGCCCGCCGGAACGTCCAGAACTTTGCCGCGCGCCGCACGTTGCAAAATTTTTTCGGCAGTTTCGTGAATCGCTTCGTGCGCCAGCGCGGTCGGTTCTTGCATAAGTTATGAAATTACAATTTTCGGGAGAGAATTACAAAAATAGAATCTCCGCCGCGTCGCCTTTTTCGAGATTTTTGCCTTTTGGAATAAAAACCAGCGCATCCGAAAACGCGAAAGCGATGAAATTAGACGAACCGGAAAACCGCAAAGATTCGATAACAAGCTCGCCGTTCCGGCTGCCGGCGAGCGCAACCGGCAAAAAGCAATCGCGTTCTTTCGCGCCTTTAATTTTGCCTGCGCAAACGGCAAAACCTTTTTTCAGCTCACAGTTTTTCGCCCGCTGCGCCCGCAAAATCGCGTGTCGGGCGAAAAGATAAAACGTCACCGCGACCGATACGGGATTTCCCGGCAGACCGAAAACCAACGCGTCACCGAGCCGCGCAAA
Source organism: Pyrinomonadaceae bacterium (assembly GCA_036403375.1). Lineage (GTDB taxonomy): Bacteria > Acidobacteriota > Blastocatellia > Pyrinomonadales > Pyrinomonadaceae > JAFDVJ01. The sequence goes on along the minus strand of DASWRC010000244.1, from coordinate 999 downwards.
AACCGTCGGCTTGCCGGGTTTCAGTGAAACTCTTTCAAAGAAAATCTCCGCGCCGAGCGCGCGCAAAACCGGTTTTGTGAAATCATAATCGCCGACCGACACGCCGCCCGTGATAATCAGGATTTTGTTTTGATTCAATTGGACTTGCGACTTGCTGCTTGGGATTTGAGACTCTAAACCGACGGCTTCCGCGATATGGTTTTTGAGCGTTTCAAAATCGTCGTGAACCTGCGGCAAAATCCGGGCGTCGGCGCCCGCTTTTTCCGCCAGCACTTTGAGCATCATCGAATTTGAGTTGCGAATCTGGTCTTTCTGGGGCGTTTCATTGATTTCGACAATCTCGCTGCCGGTCGAAAAAATAGAAACCGACGGTTTTTCGAAAACCTTAAATTTCGCATAGCCGAACGAGGCAATCGCGGCAATCATCTGCTCGTTGATAATTTCGCCGCCGGCAAAAACGCGCGTGCCTTTTTCTATCTCGGACGCGAATTTGTTAATGTTTTGTCCTAATTTGGTCGGCTCCCGTATCTCGACAAATTCTTTATTTTCCGTTGTTAATTCGACTTTCTGAACCGCGTCCGCCCCTTCGGGAACGCGCGCGCCAGTCATAATCCGAACGGCTTCGCCCGCTTTCAATTCGCCGTCAAAACCCTTTCCGGCGATAGATTCGCCGATAACTTTTAATTTCGCGGGTACGCTCAACGTATCGCGCGCGCGCACGGCAAACCCGTCCATCTGCGAGCGGTCGAAGGGGGGCAAATCCATGTCAGCCGCGATATCTTCCGCCAGAATGCGCCCGACTGAGTTTTCCAAATCACACGTTTCCGCAGAGAGCGCGAAACTTTCGCGTTCGATAATTTTTACGGCTTCTGATACGGGAATCATTTGATTAAATAAAATTCGGGCTGTCCCGGGGCGGAAAATTTGCCGACAGCAGAAAAAGAAGTATAAAAGCAGGTGACTTTTTCATAAGAATTAATTTTATTTACCGGTTTTCGC